>JBARAF010000208.1:0-1570 GCA_049791695.1 Croceibacterium sp. | reverse complement strand
GCGAATAGATCAGCATACTGGCGATCGTAGCGTTCGGCCCACATGGAAAGCCCCGTCAGCGCATCTATGAGTTTGACGTTGATACGCAATCTCGGTCCCGCCCGCTGTAACGTGCCCTCGAGTACATAATGCACGCCGAGTTCAGCCGCCACGTCCTGAATACTGCCCATCTCGCTCTTCATCGCGAAGACCGAATGCCTGGCAATCACAAAGAGTCCCGCCACTTTGGATAGCTCGGTGATCAGGTCGTCGGTCAAGCCTTCAGCCAGATGATCCTGTTCTGAATCGCCACTGACATTGATGAATGGGAGCACCGCCACCGAGGGCTTTTCAGGAAGCGGATAGGCGAACCGTTCTATGAGTTTTGGCGCTTGGGTGAAATCCCAGATCGGCCACCAATAGACAGCGGCACCGGCAAAAATCAGCAGCAAAGCGGCAACAACGGCCATGCGGCGAGGCAAGCCTTTCAACCGGGCAGAAGGCGAGCGAACGCCACCAGACTGGTAATCGACCCTATATACGCGGATAGGCTCGGCAATGCTTTTCACCTTCTGCCGTCCCAGCGAGACGTAGCCAAGTTTCAGTTTCGTCTTGACCTGATCATACGTTGTGCCGGAAATTGCAATGCCGCCCGGCTTGGCCAGGGTCTGCATACGAGCGGCGATGTTGACACCATCCCCATGGATGTCGTCGCCTTCGACCATGATGTCGCCAAGATTGACCCCGATGCGAAATTCAAGCCGCGCCTCCGCCGGCGCCGATGCATTTCGCAAAGCGTTCGCGCGCTGAATTTCGGTTGCGCACTGCAGTGCATCGACCACACTGTGGAATTCAACAAGCAGCCCGTCACCCATCGTCTTGACCAGGCGACCGTGATGCTCGGCGATCTTGGGGCCGATCACCTCATTCAGATCCGCCTGAAAGTAGTGGCGAGTCGCCTCTTCGTCGATCTGGCTCAATCGGCTGTATCCAGCGACGTCAGCGATCAGAATTGCAGCAAGACGACGCTCCATTTCCTTCCTCGCGCACCGCGATGAATATCCACCATCATACAGCAAGTTAACGGGCGAAGCCATGAGGCTTCGATTACAGCGACGATCCCACCGCGGCATCAGCCGCACGATTGATGCGGTTCTTTTGAAACTGCCTTTTTGTTCGGGGCTGGATCGAGTTGGTCTGATAATCCGGGCCTGTCGCCACCTGAAAGGCCGCGAGACTATGCGATGTAAAGCAATCAGTGGTGCCGGAGGGCGACTTTGCGCCAATACTGAACAGAACTGCCAAGCGGAACAGTCGATGTGCCGCCTTTAACAACAAGTAAGTGCAATCGATCTTTAGATACTCGCCCAGATCTTACGCTGGCCGCTCGGCATGGCAATTTGATGGGTTTTTCCTCCGGTTGTGCTATACTCATCGGGTTGCGACAAAGCAAGGGAGGGAAGTCATGAGCAAGAAGTCCGAGAAGGCGGCCACGGCGGCCACGGCGGCATCGGGTTCCGGTGACGTCGAGACCAAATCCGAGCGAAAGAAGTATAACAAGGAACTTGAGCGGTTGCAGATAGAGCTGTCG
>JBARAF010000207.1:0-14891 GCA_049791695.1 Croceibacterium sp. | reverse complement strand
GTGGTGGCCGAAGCGGAAGAAGCCAAGTTCCGCCACGAAATGCTGGTCGAAGCGATGGACAGCCTGAATGACCGGGAAAAGCACATCCTGGTCGAACGGCGCCTGACCGACGATCCGCAGACGCTGGAAGAACTGAGCCAGGAATACAACGTCAGCCGCGAACGCATCCGCCAGATCGAAGTGCGCGCGTTTGAAAAGCTGCAAAAGGCAATGCAGCGCCTGGCCGGGGAAAAGCTCCTGCCGGCGATGTGACGTCCCAGCCTATTCGGCGGGGGCCGGGGATTCGTCTTCGGTTTCCGCCGGTTCGGCAATCCTTTCAAGCGTTCCGATCGGTGCCCGCTTGGCCATCCTCTTGGCGAGCGAGAGCAAGTCAACGCGCGAATTGATCGCGCAATAGGCTCCGGAATAGATGTCCAGATGAGCAGCTCTGCGCATTGCGGCGGCTCGACATTCTTGTTGCAGCACATCAAATCTGCCGATCGGTCCGGTGTCACCCACCGGCCGGGCGAGTAAGGTGTAAGTGCTGCCAGGCACAATGCCTTCCTGTATAGCCCAGAGCTCGATTTCCTGCCCGTCGTGCTGCGTGGTGCCAAGTCGCACGAAAAAGCCGTGGTCGCTGAACCGGCTTTCTTCTGTCTCATCTGACCGCTGGAGATGGATGCTTACAGCGCAGTGGAAAACGCCATAGTTGGAAAAAGTCTGCCAGTACTCATCGTCGTAAGCGTTATCGGCGGCGGGGGTGAAATGCCAATCACCAAAGCCAACACGGCTCATGCAGCCGAAGCTGTTGCCATCGACATAACCTCTCGGCCACAACTCCTCCCAATCGAACCCGTACAGCGGGACATCGGAATGGATGATGGTGGTGACAGGTTCGAAGTCTGCCTCGTCTTCTTGCGCCAGGGCGGGACGGGAAACAAAAAAGGCTGCTACGAATAGCCAGAATGGCGGCTTCAACACTGTTCCGTCACCCCTGCTGCAGCGGCATTATGACCCTCAGCTTGGCCCAGTAGTGCGGCCGAGTCCATTGCGCCACAGACAGATTGCGCCCCGGTCTCACCGTCGCTGAACCTGTAGTGCAGGCATCGTCCCCGCTTGCCAACGCGGCGGGGACAACGTCTGTTTATCTATTCCGCCGTTGCCGGGCTGATCACGTTGCGCACTTCGGATATTGAATTTGCCGGGAAACCCGATTTTTCGGCATGGGCACGGATCAGCGTCTCGTCAGGCGCTTCATAGATGCAATATATCTTGTCCGGGGTGACATAGCTTTGCACCCATTGGATGTCCGGACCCAGTTCGCGCAGGACGCTGCAACTGGCCTGTGACGCGCCCTTAAGCTGTTCCGGTGCCAGGGAACCTGCCCCCGGCATTTCCCGCTCGATCACGAATTGTGGCATGGTTCGACTCCTCAGTCTTGGGCGAGATTGCGCCCCGGTCGCCAAAAAGTCGAGCATGGCCGGCGCAAGGCCGATTGCGCGGGCGCGGGCGGACGGTTAACCCCAAGTCCATGCTGCGCCGCGTCACCCGGTTCCTGTTCCTGGCCCTGTTGTGGTTCGTTGGCGGCAGCGTGGCGCTGGTCGTGCTGTTCCGGTTCGTGCCGGTGCCGGTGACCGCCACCATGCTGCTGGACGGCAATGGCATCACCAAGGACTGGGAAGGGCTGCACAATATCGACCGGAACATGGTTTCGGCGGTGATCGCGGCGGAAGATGGCAAGTTCTGCAGCCACAACGGTTTTGATACCGAAGCGATCGAGGCGGCGATGCGGCGCAACGCCGATGGCGGGCGCATTCGCGGCGGCTCCAGCATCAGCCAGCAGACGGCCAAGAACGTGTTCCTGTGGCAGGGCGGCGGGTACTTCCGCAAAGGGCTGGAAGCCTGGTTCACCGTGCTGATCGAGAACATCTGGGGCAAGCGGCGGATCATGGAGGTGTACCTCAACGTCGCGGAAACCGGCATCGGGACCTATGGCATCGAAGCCGGGTCGCAGCGGTATTTCAAACACTCCGCCGCGCGGCTGACCCCAAGCGAAGCCGCCCGGATAGCCGCCGCGCTGCCGCAGCCGAAAGAACGCGCCGTGGTCAGCCCCAGCGGCTTTACCCGCCGCTATGGCAACACCATCCGCGCACGGATCGGTTCGGTCCGGCGTGACGGACTCGATTCCTGCGTCTACGGCTGAGCGGATGGGCGCAGGACATCAGCATTCGCACGGGCATTCACACGGACATTCCCACGGGCATGGCCATTCGCATGGCCCGGTTGGCCACGGACGGGCCTTTGCCATCGGCATTGTCCTCAACAGCGGCTTTGTCCTGATCGAGGCGGTCTATGGCGTCCTTTCGGGATCGATGGCGCTGCTGGCCGATGCCGGGCACAACCTGTCCGACGTGCTGAGCCTGGTGATCGCCTGGGGGGCCAGCATTGCCGCCCGCAGGCCACCTTCGGCCCGGTTCACCTATGGCCTGAAAAGCTCCACCATCCTGGCCGCGCTGGCTAATGCCTCGCTGTTGCTGGTGGCAATCGGGGCGATCCTGTTTGAAGCGGTCCACCGCCTCTTGAACCCGGCGGCGGTGGAGGGGATGACGATGATCGTCGTCGCCAGCATCGGCATCGCCATCAACACCGCCACCGCGCTGATGTTCATGCGCGGGCGCAAGCACGACATCAACATTCGCGGCGCGTTCCTGCACATGGCGGCCGATGCGCTGGTTTCCGTGGGCGTGGTCGGGGCCGGGGTGGCGATCCTGCTGACCGGCGCGCTGTGGATCGATCCCGTCACCAGCCTGGTGATCGTCGCGGTGATCGGCTGGGGCACCTGGAGCCTGCTGAAAGACAGCGTGAAGATGGCCCTGCACGCGGTGCCGGACGCCATCGACGAACGGGCGGTGCAGGCGCACCTCGCCGCGCTGCCGGGGGTAACGGCGGTGCACGATCTGCACATCTGGCCGATGAGCACCACCGAAACCGCGCTGACGGCGCATCTGGTGATGCCCGGCGGCCACCCGGGCGACCTGTTCCTGCACCAGCTGGCCCACGGGCTGGAGGACCGCTTCCATATCGAACACGCGACGGTGCAGGTGGAAACGGGCGCGGTGCATTGCGGCATCGGCCACGGGGCCGACCGGCACCAGCACTGATCCTGTCGGCCTATCGCAGCTTCGGCCGCAAGCCGTGGGCGTTGAAGTCCGGGATGATCCGATAGCGGGCCATTACCAGGCTGAACACGCCGAACAGGATCAGGCCAACCACGGTCAGGGTGAACAGTGGCCCCTGGTCGCGCAGGCTGGCCAGCGCCTGGCCCACGCCTTTCGCCTCGCCGGAACTGGACAGCCAGGCGGCCTGGACCAGTGACCAGCCGATAATCGCAAACACCAGCGCGCGGGCGGCGTGGCCGATCCGGCCAATCGTGCGGGTGGCGGCGGGGGCCTGCGGGCTGACATTGTGCATGAAATGCGCGGTGATGGCATTGCGTGCCTGCATCACCGCCCCGGCCAGGAAGCCAAGCCCGATCAGGCCGAGGGCCAGCCCGCCAAAATCCATCGCCAGCACGCTCTGTGCGGATTCCTGCGTGCCGTCTTCGGCCGATTGCTTTTCGCCGGCGGCAAACTGGTAGGCGGCAAAGGCCAGCACGCCATAGGCAACCGCGCTGGCGCCATCGCCGATCCGCTTGGCAATGCCCTTCGCACCCGGCCCGTGATGCTGCACGTCGGCCACGGCAGAGGCGAGCTTGAACAGGGCATAGGCCAGCAGCCCGGCGGCGATGATCCACAGCAAGACCGTGCCAAACTGCCAGTCGCGCAACATGTCGAACACGGCCTGGTTGCCTTCTTCGATCCGGCTCCCCGCCTCGATCGCCAGCCACCCGAGCAGGATGTAGGTCAGCCCGCGCGCGGCATAGCCGATGCGGACCAGGGTGATGAACTTCTGTGATTTGTCGACCATGTGCTTCCCCGGCTTGTTGCAAGGGGGAACGGGCCGGGCGGTAAAAGGTGCCCCGGGAGGCGGGGCAACAAAAAAGGGCCGACGAAACCGCCGGCCCTCTTGTGTGGTCAAAAGAGAAGCGCGCTCAGGCGGCTTCTTCCTTCTTCTTGCCCTTGCCGGACACGACGCGGACCGGTTCCTTGCGGCCTTCGACCACGTCCTTGTCCACCACCACTTCGGTCACGTCTTCCATGCTGGGCAGGTCGAACATGGTGTCGAGCAGGATGGCTTCGACGATGGAGCGCAGGCCACGGGCGCCGGTCTTACGCTTGATCGCCTTGCCGGCAATCGCTTCCAGCGCTTCGTCGGTGAAGGTCAGGGCCACGTCCTGCAGTTCGAACAGCTTGGCATACTGCTTGATCAGGGCGTTCTTCGGTTCCTTCAGGATCTGCACCAGCGCCGGCACGTCGAGATCGTGCAGGGTGGCGATCACCGGCAGGCGGCCGACGAATTCCGGGATCAGGCCGAACTTCAGCAGGTCTTCCGGTTCGCACTTCTGCAGCATTTCGCCGACGCGCGCCTTGGCCGGGTCAGCAATATGCGCGCCGAAGCCGATCGAACGCTTCTGCAGGCGGTCGCCGATGATCTTTTCCAGCCCGGCGAAAGCGCCGCCGCAGATGAACAGGATGTTGGTCGTGTCCACTTGCAGGAATTCCTGCTGCGGGTGCTTGCGGCCGCCCTGCGGCGGAACGCTGGCGGTGGTGCCTTCCATCAGCTTGAGCAGCGCCTGCTGCACGCCTTCACCCGAAACGTCGCGGGTGATGGAGGGGTTTTCCGCCTTGCGGGTGATCTTGTCGATCTCGTCGATGTAGACGATGCCGTGCTGCGCCTTTTCGACGTTGTAGTCGCTGGACTGCAGCAGCTTGAGGATGATGTTTTCCACGTCCTCGCCCACGTAACCGGCTTCGGTCAGGGTGGTCGCATCGGCCATGGTGAACGGCACGTCGAAAGTGCGCGCCAGCGTTTGTGCCAGCAGTGTCTTGCCCGAACCGGTCGGACCGACCAGCAGGATGTTCGACTTCGCCAGTTCGACATCGCCCACCTTGCCGCTGTGCTTCAGCCGCTGGTAGTGGTTGTGCACGGCGACCGACAGCACGCGCTTGGCGCGTTCCTGGCCAATCACGTAATCGTTCAGGGTGTTGCAGATGTCGCGCGGGGTGGGGACGCCGCCGTCCTTCTTCCCGGCAATGCCGCCCTTCGCTTCTTCGCGGATGATGTCGTTGCACAGCTCCACGCATTCATCGCAGATGAACACGGTGGGGCCGGCGATCAGCTTGCGCACTTCATGCTGCGACTTGCCGCAGAAGCTGCAGTAGAGAGTGCTCTTGCTGTCGGAACCGCTCAACTTGGTCATGCTTTCGTCCTGATCCCCGCACAAGATGCCGGGGATTCGCAAAGGGCTAATGTAGTCCCCGGGGGGCCAATATCAATCACGGCAAACCTTAATACCCCCTGCCTTGCTGGCGGCTGAAGGGTCAAGGTTGCCAAAATGCTACGATTTGGCGCCCCTCCCGCAAGCGGGAGGGGCAAGGATTGGCTTATTCCGGTGCGCCGCCGCTGCCGGTTTCAACGCCGGTTTCCTGATCGGTCGGACGGCTGGCGAAAACCTTGTCCACCAGGCCGAACTTCAGCGCTTCGTCTGCTTCCAGGAAGGTGTCGCGGTCCATCGCCCTCTAGATCGTTTCCAGGGTCTGGCCGGTGTACTGCACGTACAGGTCGTTCATCCGCGCCTTGATGCGGAGGATTTCCTTGGCCTGGATTTCGATGTCGCTGGCCATGCCGCGCGCGCCGCCGCTGGGCTGGTGGATCATGATCCGCGCATTGGGCAGGGCCACGCGCATCCCCGGTTCACCGGCGGCCAGCAGGAAGCTGCCCATGCTGGCGGCCTGGCCGATGCACACGGTGCGGACCTTGGGCTTGATGTACTGCATGGTGTCGTGGATCGCCATGCCGGCAGTCACCACGCCGCCCGGGCTGTTGATGTACATCGAGATGTCCTGGCTGTTTTCGCTTTCCAGGAACAGCAGCTGGGCCACGATCAGGCTGGCCATGTTGTCTTCCACCTGGCCAGTCACGAAAACGATCCGTTCGCGCAGCAGGCGGCTGAAGATGTCGAAGCTGCGTTCGCCCCGGCTGGTGCTTTCCACCACGACCGGCACCAGCTGGCCAGTGATCGGATCGTGGGTGAACTTGCCTTGGCTTCCGCTGTCGCCGAACAGGTCGATCATGAATTTTCCTCTTGCGCTACCAGACTGGCGTTTCTGCGAGTCCGGGCTGTCTTCGAATGCGCGGCCTATGTCGCGCCTCGCGGCCGCTTGTTCAAGGGCTGCGCACATTACCCAGGGTTAATGTCACCGATCGGGGCACATTGGCCGGCAGTTGTGCACCCCGGCCACGGTTTCCGTTGAACACGGCCTTGCCGCCCGCGCGGAGGAAACAGCCTGCCTGGCCAAGTTTGTTGACGTGGCAAGCTTGTGTTGAGGACTGGCAGGCTATAGCGCCGGACGAAGTCAACGATAACCGGGGGATTGGGGGTGCGGCGATCTGCGCTGCTGGGGGGTACCATGCTGGCAGGCGTCATCGCGAGCCTGCCCGTGGCTGCGCTTGCCCAGGAAGTGCCTGCCGTCCCGGTTGCACCCACCACCGCGACGCCTGCGGATGCAGTCCCCCTGTTGTCGCCGGAAAACATGCCCGCGCAGCCGGACAGCGGCGAGCCCGCGGCAGACCAGATCGATTTTGCCACCAGTTATCCCGATGGGGACCGGCTGGTGTACACGCCGCAGTACTTCGCCCGGTTTTCCCCCCGTTCGGCGCTGGATATGCTCAACCAGCTGCCCGGCTTCGCGGTTGAAGGCCGGGGCGGTGGCGGGGGCGGTGCGTCCCAGGCGCGCGGGTTGGGGCAGGCCAGTGGCAACATCCTGCTGAATGGCCAGCGCATTGCCAGCAAATCGGATTCGGTCACCGATCAGGTCGCACGCATTTCCGCGGCGGACGTGGTGCGGATCGAACTGGTCGATGGCTCCACGCTCAACGTGCCGGGCCTGTCGGGCCGGGTGGCCAACATCGTTGCCAAGGCGACCAGCAAGATGTCCGGCCGGTTCGAATGGGAACCGCAGTGGCATGGCGAAAATTCCTCCACCCGCTGGCAATCGGGCACCGTGTCGGTCAACGGCACCACGGACCGGGTCACCTGGTCGATGGCGCTGACCAACAATGCGTTCTTGGGCGGATCGATCGGCACCAACCTGATCGGCAACGGCCTGGTGGTGACGGAAGAACGGTTGAGCGATGCGCGCAATTCCACGCAGGCACCGCGTCTCAGCACCAGTGCCAGCTTCACCACGCCGGGCGGGGTGAAAGTCAGCCTGCGCGGCAGTTACCAGCGCAACTGGTCGCGCAACCACGAATTCGAAGATACCTTTGCGCCCGTCTCTGCCCCGCCGTGGAGCCGCCGGATCACCGGCAAGGGCCACGGGTACAATTACGAACTGGGCGGCGAGCTGGAATTTGACCTGGGGCCGGGCAGCCTGAACCTGATCGCGCTGGAAAGTTACCGCGACGCTTACAGTTTCTCGCAATCGATCATCGACCCGGCAACGGGCGCCCCCGCGTTCGGCAGCCAGTTTGAATCCACCGCGCTGTCGGGCGAACATATTGGCCGCGCGGAATATTCCTGGCCGATGTTGGGCGGGGACTGGCAGCTTTCGGGCGAGGCGGCGTTCAACCGGCTGGACAAGGTTTCCGGCCTGTTCCTGCTGTCGCCCGCTGGCGCATTCAACCAGGTCGCTTATCCTTCGGGCACCGGGCGGGTCACCGAATCGCGCTATGACGTCTCGCTCACCCAGTCGCGTTCGCTGACCTCCAACCTGTCATTCCAGCTGACCTTGGGGTCGGAGTTTTCCTCCATCAGCCAGTCTGGCGGAACATCGCGGACGCGCAGCTTTGCCCGGCCCAAGGGGCTGGTCTCGCTGGCATGGAAGCCAACCGACACGCTGGACCTTTCGTTCAAGCTGCAACGCAAGGTCGGGCAGCTGGAATTCAGCGACTTCCTGGCCGAAGTGAACCTGCAGAATTCCAACGCCAACGACGGCAACACCGAACTGCGCCCGCAGCAGAGCTGGGAAGCGGAACTGCAGGCGACGCAGAACTTCGGCAGCTGGGGCACGCTGACCGCCAAGGTGTTTGATTACCGGATCACCGATTACGTCACCATCGTGCCGCTCAGCCGGTTCAGCGAATCGACCGGCAACATCGCCTCCGCCCGCGAACGCGGGCTGACGGTCAACGGCACCTTGCGGCTGGACCCGGCGGGGCTGAAGGGCATGAAGCTGGACCTGACCGGCGACTGGCGCAAATCCCGCCTGGCCGATCCGCTGACCGGCGAAAACCGCGCGTTCGACAATTACCGCCCGCACAACTGGGAACTGGCGCTTCGGCACGATGTCCCCGGCAGCCAGCTGGCCTGGGGCACCAGTTTCCGCAGCAATGGCTTTTCGCCCTATTACCGGCTGGCGGAACAAGGGCTGGATTATAACCTGAAGCACAACCTGCGGGTGTTCATCGAACACAAGGACGTGTTCGGAATGACCGTGCAGCTGCGCTGGAACAATATCCTGGAGCAGCCCAACGTGCGCGCCCGCACGCTGTATGCAGGGCCGCGCAATTCCGGCCCGATCCTGTTTACCGAATACCGCGACCGCGCCTTCGGTTCGATCTTCAACATGACGGTGAAGGGCAGCTTCTGAGCACCCGTGCCTCCCCGCCACGGGGAGGCAGCAAGGCCCACGAAAAAGGGCGGCGCCGGTTACCCGGGCCGCCCTGTTTTTGTGGCTCGCGAGGGGATTAATCCTTCGCGGCGGCCTTCTTGGCCGGAGCCTTCTTCGCCGGCTTTTCAGCGGCGTCGGCAGCTTCGGCCTTCTTGGCCGGAGCCTTCTTGGCGGCGGCCTTCTTCGGTGCTGCTTCGGCGGCCGGTTCGGCTTCTTCCGCAGCGGCCTTCTTGGCCGGGGCCTTCTTCGCGGCCGGCTTCTTGGCAGCCTTTGCCGGAGCGGCGGCGGCGCCTTCTTCGGCTTCGATCGCGGCTTCCAGTTCTTCGCGGGTCACGGTGCGTTCGGTCACCGCGGCCTTGTCGAACAGGAAGTCCACCACCTTGTCTTCATACAGCGGGGCGCGCAGCTGGGCCTGGGCCATCGGGTCCTGCTGAACGTAATCGACGAACCGCTGGCGGTCTTCCTGGCGGTACTGCTGGGCAGCCTGCTGGATCAGCATGCGCATTTCCTGCTGCGACACTTCCACGCCATTGGCCTGGCCGATTTCCGACAGCAGCAGGCCCAGACGCACGCGGCGTTCGGCGATGCGGCGGTAATCTTCCTTTTCGGCTTCGATCTCGGCCAGGCCCGCTTCCGGGTTTTCCTCGCGCGAGATTTCCGCCTTCAGCTGTTCCCAGATCTGTTCGAATTCCGCTTCCACCATGGTCGGCGGAACCGGGAAATCGTGATCGGCGGCCAGCTTGTCGAGCAGCTGGCGCTTCATCTGGGTGCGGGTCAGGCCGGCGCTTTCCTGTTCCAGCTGGGCCTTCATCAGTTCCTTCAGCTTGTCGAGGCCTTCGAGGCCGAGCGACTTGGCGAAGTCTTCGTCGATCACGGTTTCGCTTTCGACCTTCACGGCCTGCGCCGTCACGTCAAATTCGGCTTCCTTGCCGGCCAGGTGGGCGGCGGGATAGTCAGCCGGGAAAGTGACCTTGATGGTGCGCATTTCGCCGGTCTTGATGCCGACCAGCTGGTCTTCGAAGCCGGGGATGAACTGGCCGGAACCGAGCACCAGCGCGGCGCCTTCGGCCTTGCCGCCATCGAATTCCACGCCATCGACGCGGCCGACGAAATCGATCGTCAGCTGGTCGCCGCCGGCGGCTTTCCTGGTCTTGGCGGCGTCCTTGTAGCTCTTCTGGTTGGCGGCGAGCGTGTTCAGCTGCTCGGTCACCTGGTCATCGCTGATCGCGACCACCAGCTTTTCCAGTTCCAGGCCATCAACCGACGGGGCGGTGATGTCGGGCAGCACTTCCAGTTCGACGGTCAGCTGGGCGTCCTTGCCCTGTTCATAGCCTTCGGCCAGGTCGATCTTGGGCTGCAGCGCCGGGCGCAGGGCCTTGTCGCGGATCAGGCTATCAACCGATTCGCGCAGCGCGGTGTTCAGCGCATCGCCGTGCAGGGCTTCGCCATGCATCTTCTTGATGAGGTTCGCGGGGACCTTGCCCGGGCGGAAGCCCGGCATCTTCACGGTCGGCGCAGCCTTCTTCACTTCGGCATCGATGCGGGCTTCGATATCCTTGGCTTCGATGGTCAGGGTGTAGGCGCGCTTCAGGCCTTCATTGGTCGTTTCGACGATCTGCATTCCAGTGCCTTTTCAACTCTCATCATGCCGCCGGTCTGCGGGGTCATGCGTAAACTGGTGCGGGCGAAGGGACTCGAACCCCCACATCTTGCGATACTGGTACCTAAAACCAGCGCGTCTACCAGTTCCGCCACGCCCGCATACGGCTAAGCAAAGCAGGCAGGACGCCTGCGAAACAGGGATGGGCCCTTATCGGGGTAGGGCGCAAAGGGCAAGCGGCACCGCACAGTCGGCAGGCCGGTTTCGCGCCGGGGGAACAAGCTGCGGCGGCAGGACGTTTCAACGGCACATCCAGCAGGAGCCTGAGCCATGCAGCATTCCCCCTATTCCGGCGGCGATATCGACCAGCCCGGCAAGACTCCGCCGGAAGTCGCACCCGACCAGGGCGATACGGCCACACCGCGCGCCCCGGACGAAGTGGTGCCGGGGGGCGGCGATTGGGATAATCCGGGCTCAACGCCTGACGAAACCCAGCCGCTGCCATCACCCCAGGTGCCCGCGCCCGATTGATTTTGTGCGCCAGCCGTGGCTAAGCGGCGGGCATGAGCGAAGAGAACCACAGCGAAGCCGCACCGGAAGCCACCCCCACCCAGGGTGCTGACGTGCCGCCTGATCATTTGGCGATCCAGCCGGACAGCCCGTTTTTCGATGCGGACAAACTGCGCCGCGGCGTGGGCATCCGCTTCAAGGGCGTCGTCCGCACCAACGTGGAAGAATATTCCATTTCCGAAGGTTGGGTGCGGGTCCAGGCCGGCAAGACGATGGACCGCAAGGGTCGTCCGCTGACCATCAAGCTGAGCGGGCCGGTGGAAGCCTGGTACGAAGACTTGGGCGACAATCCCCCGGTGGCCAGCAAGGCCTGAACTTCCTCCCCCTCCTTGCGTAAAGGAGGGGGACCTAACGCGCGGTCCTGCCTGTGGCGAGGCGCAGCACGGCGTATCCCGCCACGGCTGACAGCAGTGATCCCGCCAGCACGCCCAGCTTTGCCTCTTCCACCAGCATCGGGTGGCGGGGGAAAGCGAGGGCGGCGATGAACAGGCTCATCGTAAAGCCGATCCCGCACAGCAACGCGGTGCCCCAGACCTGCGCCCAACTGGCGCCATCGGGCTTGCGGGCAAAGCCGATCCGGTCGGCCAGCCAGACGGCGCTGAAAATGCCCGCCTGCTTGCCCAGCACCAGCCCGGCACCCACCGCCAGCGGCAGGGGAGCGAACAGGGGCACCTGCCCCCCAAGGGCAACCCCGGCATTGGCAAAGCCGAACAGCGGCACGATCAGGTGCGCATTCCAGCGAACCAGGCCATGTTCCATGTCTTCCAGCATCGACCGGTCACGCCGTGGGGCGATGGGAATGGTCAGTGCCGCAACCACCCCGGCAATGGTTGCGTGGACGCCGGAATGGAGCACGCAGAACCACAGCGCCACGGCGGCGGCGATAAAGGGCCAGGCGGAGCCAACCCGCGTGCGGTTCATCGCCAGCATCACCGCCAGCACCAGCAGCGCGGCCATCAGCCACTCCAGCTTCAGCCCGCCGGTATAAAACAGCGCGATCACCAGCACTGCGCCAATATCGTCGACAATCGCCACGGTCAGCAGGAACAGCCGCAGCGGCGCCGGCACGCGCGTGCCCAGCAGGCCGACCACGCCCATGGCAAAGGCGATGTCCGTGGCTGCCGGGATCGCCCAGCCTTGCGCAAGTTGCGGATCGCCCCCGGCAATGGCCAGGTACACCAGCGCCGGCGCGGCCATACCCGCCACGGCGGCCAGTACCGGCAGGCGGCGGCTGCGCGGATCGGCCAGCGCGCCGGACACCATTTCGCGCTTCACTTCCAGCCCGACGACGAAGAAGAACACCGCCATCAGCGCGTCGTTGATCCACAAATGCAGCGTGTCCAGCTTGGCCAGCGGGGTCCACGGCAACGGATCATGGAACAGCGCGTGATAGGCATGGGCGAACGGGGAATTGGCCGCCAGCACCGCCGCGGCCGCCACTGCGATCAGCAGAATACCGGCAAAGGCATCGCTGTCGAACAGCGCCCTGAACGGACGGGCCGCAGCCCTCACAATCGGAATTTTGGCCATCCCTCTGTCTGGCGGTTCGAGACCATTCTGGCAATCGGAACCGGCCAAAAGCGGCGGAGGTTGCGCCGCTGTTAATAAGTGTTTACGCCTAGTAACCGGGGAACTTGGGGGCTGCTGTGGACGGCTATCTTGCGCTGCTGCAATGGCTGTCGCTGGCGGAACGGGAACTGATCCTGTTCGCTGGCGCATTCTTTCTGCTTGGTGCTTTCGACGAACTGGCGATGGACGCCGCCTGGGGCTGGCTGCGGCTGACCGGGCGGATCGCCCGCACCCGCATCAACCGCCAGCAACTGTCCCGCCAGCCCTTGCGCGGCCCCGCCGCGGTGCTGATCCCCGCCTGGCAGGAAGAACAGGTGATTGCCGCCACCATCACCCATGCGCTGGCTGCCTGGCCGCAGGATGGGCTGCGGCTTTATGTCGGCTGTTACCGCAACGATGCGGCGACTATCGAGGCGATCGTGCGCGGTGCGGGCCATGACCCGCGGCTGCGGCTGGTGATCCACGACCGGGCAGGGCCGACGACCAAGGCGGATTGCCTCAACCGCTTGTATGCCGCGCTGGAAGCGGACGAACGCCGCACGGTCCAGCCGTGCCGCATGGTGCTGATGCAGGATGCGGAAGACATGGTCGATCCCGCCGCGCTGGCCCTGCTGGACCAGGCGATGGACGATGCAGAATTCGTGCAGTTGCCGGTGCTGCCTGCGGCCCAGCCGGGATCGCGCTGGGTCGGCAGTCATTATTGCGAAGAATTTGCCGAAGCCCATGGCAAGGGCATGGTGGTGCGCGATGCGCTGGGCACCGGCCTCCCCGCCGCCGGGGTCGGCTGCGCCTTTGCCCGGCCGCTGCTGAAGGAAATCGCCCGCCTGCGCGGACAGGACGGGCCGTTCTGCGTCGAATCGCTGACCGAAGATTACGAACTGGGGCTGGGCATCGCCGCTGCCGGTGGCCGGTCACGCTTCCTGCGGGTACGCGGGGAAGACGGGCAACTGGTCGCCACCCGCGCCTGCTTCCCCGACAACCTGGAAGCAGCCGTGCGGCAGAAGGCGCGCTGGGTACACGGCATTGCCTTGCAGGGGTGGGACCGGCTGGGCTGGACCGGCAATGTGCTGGAATGCTGGATGCGCCTGCGCGACCGGCGCGGGCCGATCAATGCGCTGGTGCTGTTCACCGGTTATGCGCTGCTGGTGTTGAGCGGGTTGCTGGCGCTGGCTCATGAGCTGGGCGCGCACCGCGTATGGATTGACGATCCGCTGGTGCGGGTCCTGCTGCTGGCAAACTTTGCCAGCTTCGCCTGGCGGGCCCTGATGCGGCTGGCCTTCACCACCCGCGAATATGGCCTGGCCGAAGGGTGCCGCGCAGTGTTGCGGGTGCCGGTGGCCAATATCATTGCCATCATGGCCGGGCGGCGGGCGATGGTCGCCTATGTCCGGACCCTGGCTGGCGCGGCGCCGCAATGGGACAAGACCGCCCATCACGCCCATCCACCGGCGATGCTGCCGGGCCAGCTGGCCGGACGCCCGGCATGAGCCGCACGGCCCGGCGCGGGCAACCGCTGATGATGCTGGTCGGCGTGGCACTGGGTTGGGCCATGCTGCGGGTGACGTTCTGGGAAACGCCGTTTCACGTCGTGGATGCGCCCACTTCGCAGGTTGCCGCGCCCGCCTTGCCGCATGGCGGGGCTGCGGTGCGGCCTATGGCGGCGGCAATTCGCAACGCCACAAGGGCGATGCCGTCTGAAACGTCGGGCTACCTCGCGCCGCGGCCATTGCCCGCGCCGTTGTCGCCCTTCCCGGTTCCTTCCGGCAAATACCTGGCCCGGGATCCCGCCAAGGTGGGTGATCCCGCACTGCTCACGTCTGCACCCGCGCCAGTACCGGTACCGGTTCCGGTGCGCGTTTCGGTGGGGCACAACCTGCTGCTAATGGCCGGGCTGGCGCAGATGGAAGTGCCGCCTGTGTTGCTGGCCTATCTGCAGCCCGCACAGGCGAGGCCGGTGGTGCATCCGACGGCGGCGGCGCGGGTGGCCAACCGGGCCATGGCGCGCTGGTCGGCGGACGGGTGGGTGATGTTGCGGCAGGGGGCAACCGGGCCATTGCTGTCCGGCCAGCCCAGTTATGGCCGCAGCCAGGCCGGGGCCGTGGTGCGATACCGGCTGGCCCCGCAATCGGCGTTCCAGCCGCAGGCATACCTGCGCGGCGCGCTGGCGCTGTCCGGCGTGCGTGACCGGGAGATGGCAGCGGGCCTGTCCGCCCGGCCGCTGGCGCGGGTGCCGCTGCGGCTGCAAGCGGAACTGCGCGTGGCCGATACGGCTGCGGGCGCGAAAGTGCGCCCGGCGGCGCTGGTGGTCAGCGAATTGCCGGTGCTGCCGCTGCCACTGGGCGCGCGGGCGGAAGGGTACGTCCAGGCGGGCTATGTCGGCGGGGATTACGCCACCGGGTTTG
>JBARAF010000206.1:0-4644 GCA_049791695.1 Croceibacterium sp. | reverse complement strand
GGCACAGGCAGCGGCCATCACGGCCAGCGAAACGGTGAAAAACGCGCGCGCGCGGCGCGAGGCGCGGTTGCCCTGCGTAAGGTTCTGTCGCGACAAGATTTGCAACTCCCTGCTCCCAAGGGGTCGCGCACCACACGTGGCGTACCCCGTTGCGCGCAGCCTAGACGAGAGTCGCCCGGTTCAACAAGGGTGCAAGCGCACTAAGTTGACTAAATCCGGTTTGCGATCAGGGTGCCGGGGCGGACTGCACCACCGGCGGCGGCACCAATGGCCGTTCGTGCTGGCCCGCCGGATCGAAAGTGAAGCTTTTCACGATCGCGCCTGCCGCATCCAGCGTCAGGGTGACCGGCTGCATCGTGCGGTTCTGCCAGTACCAGCCATGGATGCCGGTGAAGGGGGCAACATAGACCGCACTCTGCTGCGGCATCTTGGCGATGACATAGCTTTCGGTCGCCGCCGTGCCGCCCGCATGGGGGTGGCCGTGCATATCGATGTCGAGCGGCCCGGTGCCCGACCAGCTGAACACCATCGGCGTGCCCTGGTTCAGTTCATACTTCAGCTCGATCCCCGCGAAGGGCTCCAACTCGAACGTGAAGTGATCGGCCTTGATCGCATCGGCGGCCAGCGGCGGCTTGCCGTGGTCGGCCAGGGTCTTGTTCAGCTGGTCAGCCAGGCCATCCGCAGCGACCGGGGCGGGCAGGGGGAACAGCACATCCTTGCGTGCCTTGCCGCGCGCCAGATAGATGTTCTCCGGCGCTTCGGCCATCTTCAGCAGGCCGGTGGCCTTGCCGATCCCGGTCGGGTCGATGCCGTATTCGGCCGGCAGGACGAATCCGACCACGCCGAGCGCGGCCAGCGCCACAACGCCGCCGCCAAGCAGCCATTTGCCCTTCGATGCGTTCGGTCCGGTCTGGGTCATGCGCTGAAATATCCCGTAAGGTGGTAAAGGGTGAGAGCGATCCCGCAGGCGAGGATCAGCAGGTTGACCAGGGTCGCCCCGCGGGCAAAGCTGGCCCGGTCGCGCCACAGGTTGAGCAGGAATACGACCGCCGCCAGCACGATCACCTGCCCCAGTTCGACACCAATGTTGAAGGAAATCAGGTTTGTCAGCAGGCCGTTGGGGGACACCTGCAGGCTCATCAGCTTGGTCGCCAGGCCCATGCCGTGGAACAGGCCGAACACCAGCACGGCCAGCTTGGTATTGATGGCCAGGCCGATCTTTTGCAGTGCGCCGAGGTTTTCCAGCGCCTTGTAGACCACCGACAGCCCGATCACCGCATCGACGAGCGAAGAATTGAGCCCGGTGCCCAGCAAAACGCCGCCCAGCAGGGTGGCCGAATGGCCGAGGGTGAACATCGAGACATAGAGCACCACGTCCTTCAGCCGCCGGAGGAAGAACACCACGCCCAGCAGGAACAGGATGTGATCGATCCCGGTGACCATGTGCTTGGCGCCCAGATACAGGAACGGAATCGGCGCCGGGCCATCCAGCGTTTCGACATAGGCGCGGTTGGCATCCGATATGTCGTGCGCGGCCAGGCCTGCCGCCTGCAGCAACAGTAAACCGCCCAGGACCAGCCAAGGAATGCTGCGCGGTAGAGCCTTGTTTACATTCACAGTTTCAATCCCAGGCGCGGGCCGACGGCGATCATGGTGAGATAGAGCGCAACGGTCAGCACACAGCCCGCCACCAGCGCCAGCCAGAACGAATGGCCCTGGCGCAGCAAGTACGGCACCAGCAGGAACATCGGCAGTGACGGCAGCACGAACCAGAAGGTTCCTTCCGCATGGGCCGCCAGCCGAACCGGGTCATGCGTATCGTGCCACAGCCACACCATCGCCAGCAGCGACACCAGTGGCAGCGCCACGATCAGCGCGCCAAGGCCGGGCCAGCGCCGCGCCACTTCGGAGGCGGCGGCGACGATTACACCCGAAAGCGCGGCCTTGCCGATCAGGTACAGCATGGCGGGACGGCGTCAGGCCGGGTTGGAAGAGGCGTTGACGGCAGGCGCGACCGGAACGCCCTGTTCCGCCGGATAGGCCTGATGGCAGGCGCTGCACACGTTGTAGACAGTGCCGCCAACCTCGAACACCTTGTCGGTGCTCTTTTCCTTGGCTGCCGCTTCCGCCAGGGCGGACACTTCGACCAGGCCCTTGGCAAATTCAGCCCAGTCTTCCCCGCGCCCTTCGGTATAGCCCGGGGTCTGCAACAGCTTGCCATGTTCGCCCAGCTTCACCGCCGCCAGCCGCACGGTTTCCCATTCGGCATCGTTCTTCGGGAAGATGTCGTGATTGCCCTTTTCATCGCTGATGTACTGGACCGCGTTCCAATACACTTCCGCCGTGGGCTGAACTTCCTTGGCCATCAGTTGCTGCACGGTCATCGCCGGCTTTTCGGCGGCCTGGTTGCAGCCAGCCAGCAGGGCGCTGGCGCCCAATGCCATGATCGCCGCTGTGATTGCGAAAGTCCTCATCCCCTGGCTCCTTGTGTCTTCAGCCGCAGACGTACCGCATCGGTCCGCCGCAGTCACCTGTTGTTGCAGCCTAAGCTTGTTCGCTCAAGTTGACAAAGTCCTGACAATCGCTGCCCGGTAAATCTGCGGTAAAGCTTGACTCTGTCAGACCCATCGTTGAGCAGAAAACCGCATTTATGCCCCGCAACGGGCAGGCGGAATCGAGAAGGGTGGAGACGAAATGGTGCGAATGGTTGCAGATGCCGGCAAGTGGACGAAGGTGGGCCTGGGCGCACTGGCGCTGGCCATGGTGATCCCGGCGGCGAGCGCTTTTGCCACGTCGGACGATCCCACTGCCAAGCTGACCGCGGAAGAAGTCACCCAGGGCCGCGCCCTGTTCAACGACTGGTCCTGCGGTGCCTGCCATTCGCTGGCCGATGGCGGCGGCACCGGCCATGTCGGCCCGGCGCTGGACGGCAATGCCAACCTTGACCACCCCTATGTGGTTGATCGCCTGACCAACGGGCAGGGCGCAATGCCGGCTTTTGGCGGGCAGATGACGGACGAGGAAATCAGCCTGCTGGCCAAGTACATCGTCCAGTCGAAGAAATAATCGGACCGGACAACCGGACGTGGAAAGGGGGCTGCAAAGCCCCCTTTCTTTTTGCCTGTGATGAGGCTGGATGAAAACTTCGCCCGTCTCTCGTCATCCCCGCGTTGGCGGGAATGACGAAATTGCGGCGAAAGGCGGTTGCCCCGCTCAGTTCGCCGGCCGCGCGGCCCCGGCAGGCGGCGTCTGCACGCTGCGGTTCACCTGGGCGAAATAATTGGTCACGCCGTCGGGATCGCCCAGCCACACGGTGACCAGATCGAACCCGCGCAGCTTGTTCAGCGGGGTGATCACCTTCAGCTTGCGGGCCTTGCCCCGGGCATCGGCCAGCGGCGCATCGCTGACCACGTACTGGATGCCCGCGCTGCCATCGTCGTTGGCCTTGCCGGTCACTTCGTACAGGTTGATCGTCGTTTCGCCGTGGCGGTACGGATACAGGGTCACGCCCAGCTGCGCGTCCTTGACAGGCGGCAGTTCGTCCAGGCCGACGAATTCGCGATAGAATGCCCGGCTGTTCGCCAGGTTGGACACGCCGATACCCACGCCCACGCCATCGTCGCTGTGGTCCTTCGCACCCGGCTTGATGACCATCTGCACGGGGAATCCGCCCGGATCAGTGACCAGCGCCCCGCGGGTGCCGTTGCCAAGGTCCCTGAACGCTGGAACCGGCAGACCGGCTGCGGTAAACCGTTGTTTCACCACGGCTTCATCAGGATAGGTGAGCACGAACAGGCGCAGGCCGGTGCCGCCGCTGTGCCCGCCAGACAGGTTGTACAGCTGGTTGCCCTGGGTGCCGGCCGAAAGCTTGATCTGCCCGCTGCCGACGCCGGTCAGCAACATCTGCTGGCTGGAGGTCAGCTGGATCGGATTGAGCGACCGCAGCGCCAGCGCCTCGGTGTAGAATTTGATCATGTCCGCCGTCTTGTCACGCGGGAAGCGGCGGAACACATTCATCGAATTCTGCCGGAATACCGGGCGCATCGACGCCATCAGCTGTTCCTGGGTCAGCTGGCCCGGCTTGTAGGCCAGGTCATCGCCGGAATCCATCAGTGCCCCTTCCGGGGTGGAGATGCGCGCTGCTGCTGCGGGGGCGGCTGGCGGAGTCGTTTGAGCTTGGGCGGCGCATCCGGCCAGCGCGATCATCCCGGTGGCGAGGGCGATTTTCATCTTGTTGTTCATGGTTGTCTCTCCCTCTGATTCAATTCGGCAGGGCGAAAGTCATCACCGCCTCGCCATTCAGCGGCTTGCCATCCGGCCCGCGCAGCGACGGCCCGCCAAGGCCCGCACCCGCCGCGATGACGGCCACGTATTGCCGCCCGTCCTTGCCGCGATAGGTGATCGGCACGGTCTGCGGCGCGTACTTCAGTTCCTTTTCCCACAGCATCTTGCCGGTGTCCCGGTCAAATGCGCGGAAGCGGCGGTCGCTGGTCGCGCCGATGAATACCAGGCCGCCCTGGGTCACAATCGGCCCGCCGCTGAAATTGACCGCGCCGGTCAGCTGCTTGTCTTCCGGCAGTCCTTCGGACAGCCCCAGCCGGCTGGCCCACAGCACTTCGCCGGTGTTGCCGTCCACCGCCAGCA
>JBARAF010000205.1:0-1718 GCA_049791695.1 Croceibacterium sp. | reverse complement strand
ACTTCACCCTGCGGCGCCACCGCGACAGCGGGAGCCGCTGCGGCCGGAGCAGCAGCAGGTGCAGCCGCTGGCGCCGGCGGTGCCGCCTGGGCATGAGCCACGGCAGGCAGCCCGGCCAGCATGGTGCAGCCCATCAAAGCGGCGGCGAAGTGGCTGGGGGGCATGGTCGTGGTCCTGCTGTTCATCATCCGTCCGTTCATCCGACGCAACTGCTTACCGCCGGTATTGCCCCGTCATTTCCAGCGCCCGGCAGCCACGCAGGGCCCCGGGAAGCTGCGCCCTTGCCCCATGCAGGCCGGACGATCAAGCGGACATACCGTAAGTGCGGAACCAGTATCGTCCTTTTCCCCCGCCCGATTGAGCGACAGTACCTGGCCTAGCCGCCGAAGATCGGCAGCGAGACGATATCATTGATGGTCACGAACAGCATCAGCGCGAGCACGAAGGCTATGCCGGTCCTGTACGCCCATTCCTGACTGCGGGCGCTGGCTGGCTTCCGACGGACGGCCTCTGCCGCGTAGAAAGCCAGGTGCCCGCCATCGAGTGCCGGAATTGGCAGGAGGTTAATGAATGCCAAGTTAATCGAGATCAGCGCCACGAAGCCGATGAATTCAAACCAGCCGAGGCTCAGTTGCTCGCCAGAGAACTTGGCGATCTTCAACGGCCCGCCCAGTTCCTTCACCGACCGGTCGCCGGTCACGATCTGGCGGATGCCGGTCACCATCATGACCACGATGTCGCCGGTCTGGCGCACGGCCAGGCCGACCGATTGCACCGGCCCGAGCGGCTTGACCTCGACCATCGCCATGTCCGGCCCGATGCCGATCTTGCCGACCACGAACGTATTGCCGAAAGTGTCGCGTTCTTGGCTGGCCGGGATGGTGAAGTGGAAGTTCACCCGTTCCCCGCCCCGGCGCGCCTCGATATGGATCGGATCGCCGGGATTTGGGGCCACCAGGCCGCGGATCTGGTCAAAGCTGGCAATGGTCGTGCCGTTGACTTCCAGGATGCGGTCACCCGGACGCAGGCCGGCCTTGGCCGCCGCGCCGCCCTGTTCCATCACGGCCACCACCGGGGCAATCTGCAACTTGCCATACGCGTAGTTGAAACTGGCGAGGATCGCGATGGCGACCAGGAAATTGGTCACCGGCCCCGCCGCCACGATTAGCGACTTCTGCCACAAGGGTTTGGCCTGGAAACACTTTTCGCGCTCTTCCCGCGGCAGGGCGAGGTATTCCGCGCTCGGCTGGCTGGCGGGGTTCATGTCGCCGGCAAACTGGACATAACCGCCCAGCGGCAGGGCTGACAGCTTCCAGCGGGTGCCGCGCTTGTCGGTATAGCCGGCCAGTTCCTTGCCAAAGCCGATGGAGAAAGCATCCGCCTTCACCCCGAACCAGCGGCCGACCAGATAGTGGCCCAGTTCATGCACTGTCACCAATGGCCCCAGCACGGCCAGGAAACCGACAATCCACATCCACCAGGGAACTGTTTGCATCACTTCAGGCAAGCTCCAGCAATCCGGTTGCTCGGGCGCGGGTATCCGCATCGATGGCCAGCACGTCTGCCAGACTTGCTGGCGCGGGGGGAAGAGTCATCTGCAACACCTGTTCCACCAATGCGGCGATGCGCGTGAATGCGATCTGACCGGACAGGAACGCGCCAACCGCAACTTCGTTCGCGGCATTGAGCACGGCCGGGGCCGCCCCGCCCGCTTGTGC
>JBARAF010000204.1:0-7429 GCA_049791695.1 Croceibacterium sp. | reverse complement strand
CGGTTACAATCGGCCCGCCGCTGAAATTGACCGCGCCGGTCAGCTGCTTGTCTTCCGGCAAACCTTCGGACAGCCCCAGTCGGCTGGCCCACAGCACTTCGCCGGTGTTGCCGTCCACCGCCAGCAGGCGGCCCCACGGCGGCCGGATGCAGGGCAGGCTGACATTGCGCCCGTCCGGTCCCTTGAAACTGGCCTGGAAGCCGGAATAGGCACCCGGACCGATCAGGCTGCCACGATCATACTGCTGGGTGGAAGCATCGGTGCCCCGGCCATAATCGCCCTTGGGATCGCGCTTCTCGATCCAGCCGATCGAACCGCCTTCGCTGGTGTTGAGGTAGAAGATGCCGCGCGGATCGGCTGCCGTGCCGCCCCAGTTGGAGCCACCGTTGTGCGGCATGTTGATGCTGGCGCGCGGTGCATCGCCCGGATTGTGCAGGAAGAACGGGGTGAACGGCCCGCTGTTGAAGAAAGTGCCGCCATAGGAATCGAGCAGTGCGTGGCAGGCCTTCACGTGATCGGCATTGGTGTCCGCTTCGGTCACGATGTCTTCCGGCGTCCAGTGCATCCGGTTGAGCGGCGCTGGTTTGACCGGGATCGGCTGGGTGGGGGAATACCATTCACCCGGCACGTCGCCGCGCGCCACCAGCTGTTCGTTGACGCCGTGGATCGGCTCCCCCGTTTCGCGGTTGAGGATGTACATCAGCCCTGGCTTGCCCGTGAGGGCGAGGGCGGGGACTTTCTTGCCGTCCTTGGTCACGTCCACCAGGGTTGGCGGGGCGGGCAGGTCCCAATCCCACAGATCGTGGTGGATGGTCTGGAAATGCCATTTGTACTTGCCGGTCTGGGCATCGACCGCGACCAGCGAATTGCCGAACAGGTTGGAACCCGGCCGGTCACCGCCGTAATAATTCGGGCTGGGGCTGCCGATGGTCATGTAGATGGTGTCGGTCGCCGGATCGGCGGTGGTGTACCAGACCCACATGTTGGTGCCGGACCGGTTTTTCCAGCCATCGTTCAGCCAGGTATCATGGCCCACTTCGCCCGGCTGGGGCACAGTGTTGAATTCCCACAGCTTCTTGCCGGTTCGCGCGTCATAGGCGCGGCTGTTGCCGCTGGGCCCCTGCGGCATTTCAGCCACGCTGGCGCCGATCACCATGACGTTCTTGTAAACCGTCGGCGGATAGGCCCAGGGGGAACCGTCGATGGCGATCGATCCTGCCTCGCCAAAGGTGGTGTCAAGTTTGCCGGTGGCGGCAGACAGGGCGAAAATCCGCGGACCGGTGGCAAAGAAGATGCGCGGTTTCATCCGCCCTTCGCCGGGCCAGTACGTGACAGCGCGGCGAACCAGCGCGCCTTCAACCTTGTATCGCCACAGTTCCTTGCCGGTGTGCGCTTCCAGCGCGATCACCGCGTTGCCGATGGGCAGGTACATTGTGCCGTCGATCACGATCGGCACTGTCCCGCCCAACAGGCCCCCGCCGCCTTCCGGCCTGACCTGGAACGACCATGCGTCCTGCAACTGGGCGACATTGCCCTTGTTGATCTGGTCCAGCGGGGAAAAGCGGGTGCCGCCAAGATCCCGCGCATACCGCGGCCAGTCACCCGCAGCGGGCGGGGCGGTGTTGGTACTGGCCTGGGCCTGCAGTGGGGCCTGGGCCGTCGACGTCATCATGGAAGCGCCCAAGGCCAGGGCCAGCAGTTTCCGCATCACAGTCTCTCCCCCTCCGGAATCAATGGCGTCCGGAACTTGCTGAGCAACCTAACGGCTCCTCCAAGACCGCGCAATTAGTTTATCGAATAAACTATTATCGAGCGTCGTTGCCGGGTCGGCTGCGGCGATCTGGGGAGGGCGGGAAAGCTGGAAACGCGGATTGACCCGGCCCCGGCACGTGTTGCGCCAGGTCCGGGTCTTCCAGGTTTCCAGATAGCCGATCCCTGCTTGCCGGCCGGGTAAACCGGATCGCCACTTGCGAAGGCAAGGTGGCGTTAAGCACGGTATCGGGCGGGACGCCGCGCTGTGCAGCGTCCGTACCATCCGGTTACGGTAAGAAGTTCTAACGCCGCCGGTCGCTGCTACCCCGTGGAAACCCTGAAAGGGGGCTTTACAGATGGCGGCGTTGATCCGGTCCTAACCATTAATCGGGCGCTGGTCCGGCCCGATGCGGTACAGGATGTCCACACGGGCGGGCATTTCGGCCAGGGTGGCGCGGGTCAGCCGTTCGTAATGCATCACGAACCGGTCCAGCGCCGCCTGGTCCATCACCCCGGCACCACCGGGATTGCGGCGGGCGAGTTTTTCTTCCTGCAGGCGGCGGTTGGCGCGCACGGCTTCAAACCCGTGAACCGCCAGCATCACCAGCAGGTCGATCCGGCCGAACAGTGCGGCGTAATCGGTGGCAAGACGGCGGTTAACCTCGCCGCGCCACAGGCCGTCCGCGTCCTCCTCCGCCTCCAGCCGGTTGACCGGCTGCGCCAGTTCCGACTGCGGCTGGGGCACTGCGCCCAGGCACCACCCCTCCAGCAGCAGCACGTCCACCGGGCCACGCACCGGTTCGCCCTGCGGGGCACGGTCGTCGATCGACTTGTCGAACCGGGGCAGGGTGAAATCACGCCCGGCGGCCACGGCATCCAGCACTTCCATGCCCAATGCCACGTCATGGGTGCCGGGCACGCCGCGGGTGGCGAACAAGGGGTGGACCGTGCGCGCCGCTTCCAGCCGCTGGGCCTTGGTCAGATACAGGTCATCCAGTGACAGCGTCACCGCGCGCAGGCCGCGATCGGCCAGCAGCACTTCCAGGAAATGGCACAAGGTGGACTTGCCGCTGCATTGCGCGCCGTTGACACCCACCACCAGCGGTCGTTTGCCCGTGCCGACGATCTGGTCCGCCAGCGGGGCCCAGTGGCGGTCCACCACTTCGGCATAGCTGGCGGGCAGGGCCTCGGCCGCAATCAGTGCCTTGATCGCGTCAATCATGCGACAGGGTCGGGCAGCGGTTTCCCTTCCGCAAAGGCGACCACGTTGGCCAGCGCCTTCATACCCATCGCGATGCGGGTTTCGGCATTGGCGCTGCCCAGGTGCGGCAGCAGCACCGCGTTTTCCAGCCCCAGCAAGGCCTGCGGCACCTTGGGTTCCTGCGGATAGACGTCGAGGCCCGCCCCGGCCAGCTGCCCGCTGCGCAGGGCATCTGCCAGTGCATTGTGGTCCACCACCCCGCCGCGCGCGGTGTTGATGAGATAAGACCCCCGCTTCATGTAACTGAGCGACGAAGCGTCGATCAGGTTGGCCGTTTCCGGACCGCCGGGCACGTGCAGCGACACCACGTCAGACACGCCCAGCAGGTCGGTCAGCACCGGATGGAATTCCGCCCCGAGTTCCGCCACCACGTCGGCATCAGCCGGGCGGCGCGCGTAATAGGCGATTTTCATGCCGAAACCGTGGTGGGCACGGCGGGCGGTGGCCACGGCGATGCGCCCCATGCCGACCAGCCCCAGCACCTTGCCATGCAATGCGCTGCCGACCAGGTGGGTGGGGCGCCAGCCGCTCCATTTGCCGGCGCGCAATTCGCGTTCGCCTTCCCCGGCGCGGCGGGTGGCCATCAGCATCAGCGTCAGCGCGATATCGGCCGTGGCATCGGTCAGGACGCCGGGGGTGTTGGTAACGGGAATGCCCTTCGCCTGCGCCGTCAGCAGGTCAATATGGTCAAACCCGACGCCATAGTTGGCAATCAGCTTCACCCGGTCACCACCCTGGATCACGGCATCGTCAATCCGGTCGGACACGGTCGGGCACAACACGTCGAATTCGCCCATGGCCGCGGCAAGGTCTGCCTGGCTCATCGGAGTGTCGCTGTCATTCAGGACAACGTCGAACTTTTCGGCCAATGCACGTTCGACTTCTGCGGGCCAGCGGCGGGTAACGAGGACGCGCATCATGCTTGCCCCGTGATGCGCTTGGTTTCCGCCTGGGTCGAGGCGGGGCCGGTGTTGCGTTTGTGGATCCCGCCTGCGCCCTGGACCTTCTGGAACAGGTCCGGATCGCCTTCGCGCTGTTTCAGGCCGTAGATATTGAACAGGCCCGGATGGCGGCCCAGCCCGCCGAACAGGTCACGCACCCGTTCGATCCAGTCGCGCAGCGGATCGTCTTCCGCCAGCGCCGGGATCTTGCCAACCGAGTGGAGGAACAGGATCGAACCGATTATCCGGTAATCGGCGTAGTTCGGGCTGTCGCCGCCAAGCCACTGCGATTCGCGCAAGGTCATGCGCAGCGGTTCCAGTTCAGCGGAAATCAGCGGCAGGCGATCTTCGCGGCCCGCCTGCTTGTCCTCCAGCTTCATCCCCACCATCACTTCGCGCGATTTGGTGATGTATTCCTGGTCATGTTCAAAGGCGACGTCGCGGTAATCGGCGCAGAAGCAGCGCATCCACGGACCGGTCGCGACGCGCCAGAACCACGCGTCCAGCGCACGGGTCAGCGTGGCGACCGACGGGTGCGGGATCAGCAGCGGGCGGTCGGGATAGGTTTCGTCGAGGTATTCGACGATGCCCCAGCTATCCAGCACCCATTTCCCGTCATCGACGATGACCGGCAGCCGTTCGGAATGGCCTTCGGTCCGTTCCAGCACGCCGGTGAAACCACCGGGAACCACGTCGAGGTCAAAACCCTTGTGCTTCAGGGCAAACTTGGTGGCCCAGACAAAGGGGCTGGTGGTTGCGCCGTGGGCCATGGTCAGGTCGAAGAACCGAATCGTGTTGTTTTGCGCCATGTCATCTCTCCCGGCCGCAACCATTGTTACGCGCCCTGCTGTTGGCCCCTGCTATTGGCTCAACGGGCAAAAGGGAAGTAGGAGGCGGCATGGACTCGATTGCATCTGTATCATTGAGCGAACCGCTCGAATCCTTCTCCCAGGCGCTTGGCCAGTCGTTCGAGGAATATGGTTTCGCCATCGTGCGCGATCACGGCATTCCGCAGGACCTGATCGATGCCGCCGATGCCAAGGCGCGCGAATTCTTCGCCCTGCCGGAGGAGGTGAAGCGCAGCTATTTCCAGGCCGGAAAAGGCGGCGCGCGCGGCTACACCCCGTTCGGCACGGAAAAGGCGAAAGACGCCACGGCGCGTGACCTGAAGGAATTCTGGCACATCGGCCGCAGCCTGCCGCCGGGCGATCCGCTGGAACCGTTCATGCCGCCCAACGTGTGGCCCACGCAAGTGGCCGGTTTCCGCGACACTTTCGAAGCGCTGTTCGCCGCCTTTGAAAAGAGCGGCGCGCGCATCCTGTCCGCCGTGGCGCTGCACCTGGGGCTGGATGAACATTTCTTTGATCCGACGGTGGACCAGGGCAATTCCGTGCTGCGCCTGCTGCACTATCCCCCGGTGGACGAAACCCGCGAAGGCGAAATCCGCGCCGCCGCCCATGGCGATATCAACACCATCACCCTGCTGCTGGGGGCAGAGGAAGCGGGCCTGCAACTGCTGAACCGGCAAGGCAACTGGATCCCCGTCTCGCCCCCGCCGGGCGCGCTTGCAGTGAACATCGGCGACATGCTGGAACGGCTGACGGCCGGGCGCCTGCCCTCAACCCTGCACCGCGTGGTCAACCCGGTCGGCCCGGCCGCACGCCGGGCGCGCTATTCAATGCCGTTCTTCCTGCACTTCCGCCCGGATTACATGATCGACCCGCTGTATGAAGGCGGCGAGCCCGCGATCAGCGCGCATGACTTCCTGATGCAGCGCCTGCGGGAGATCAATTTGGCGTGAGGGGGGGCACCGGTCCCGGCTCCGGTAAGCATCGGTAAACGCTGGCCGCTTTAGGCAATTAGATAGCTCGTTGGATTGGCCATCCGAGCCGAACGCCGCCCAACGTTGACAAACCGCTCAATGGCGCCATGTTGCATGGGCGACCGGTAGTGCAGCGGCGTAGCCTTGCCAGAGCCCCTAGGGCGCCGGTCGTGTCTACCTATACCAATGCGCTTCCTGGGGCCAATCTTTGTACTTTGTTGGAGCCAGCGACCGGCTGGCACTTATTACCTCGGCGACCGCTTTCCGCCACCCAGAGCTGTTCTCTCCCCACATGAACTGACTCGCGTAGAGGTGCACATCTGCGAGCTGGATCATTCTGCTATGATGGGACTTGGCAAAGTGAACGGTATCGATGAGATTCTCGATGCCTTTGCCTCTTGCCCAACGAGTGCTGCCTCGCCGGAACTCCGAGAGGTTCGCAACCGATGTGCCAATCGCGGGTTCGTCGTAGTCTCCGAATAGCATGCCAAGTGACGATTTCGCGCGAAGCAACTCGTCGGCCTTTTCGACGAAAAACATGAAGGCGATGTCCGCGGGGGAATCACTTGAGTGAGTGATGTTCGCAGGGTTCACCTTTACGCGGATGAGCATAACATCTTCTCGCGCGACGATCACGAGAAGCTCCTTAAGCAACTCAAGTCGTTCGCCAAAGTCTCGACCCTTAAAGTTGCCCTTTCCCCGGCACAGCTCGATCCCGTGAATTTCCGTTTCCTTGCTCAGCACCGCGGAGCCAAATGCCCGCTCCGCGACTGCACTGATTTGAGCCTCGATCTCCGGTATCAGCTCGTGCGCTACGCATACGCCACCCAGCCAATAGGAAGGCTGCTCCGGCAGATGAAACTTCACTTCGTCATAATAGATGAGGTGCACGAATAACTCCGGGAGACATCAGCGCGAGGCGACCTGAATACCATTCGATTGACGATTTGGAGAGATCGTTGCCAGTAATGGATGTGGATCGTTTGCCGTCGTCCAGTGCGTCATTGTGCATTCGTGGCAACTCTAATGCCCAGCAGGCGCAGGCTGCGCCAGCTTCGCCTCCTCCAGCTTCACCAGCCGCCACAGCGTTTCCGTCACTGGAGCCGCCACCCCCTTGGCTTGCCCGGCCTGCACGATGGCGCCGTTGATCGCGTCCACTTCGGTGCGGCGGCCGGCCTTTACGTCCTGCAGCATCGATGCCTCGTGATCGGCGTGGTCGGTCATGCTGACTTCGGTCAGGGCGTGGATCGGCGCGGCGTCGATCATCACGCCGTTGGCGCGGGCGGCGGCGACGCCTTCTTCCACCACCAGCTTGATCATCGCCCGGCTTTCCGGGTTCGCGCCGAGGAAGCCCGGCGTGCGCAGGGTCAGGGCACAGAGCGGGTTCATCGCGGAATTGAAGATTGCCTTCGACCAGATGGCGGCGAAGATATCCGGGTCGAGCGCGGCGGGCAGGCCGCCAGCGGTCAGCAGGTCCGCCGCAGCCTGCGCCATAGCGGGATTGCCGCCGAAGGCCGGGTACAGCTTTGATCCGCCATCGCCGTGGCTGCGCACCTTGCCGGGGCCGACCAGATCGGCGGGCAGGGTGCTGGCCCCCACCAATACGCGATCTGGCGCTGCATGGGCGGCCAGCCGTTCCGCATTGCCCAGACC
>JBARAF010000203.1:0-1765 GCA_049791695.1 Croceibacterium sp. | reverse complement strand
GTGGAACAGGGGATCGGCTGTTCCAAGGTGCCGGACATCAACGATGTCGGCCTGATGGAAGACCGCGCGACCTTGCGCATTTCCAGCCAGCATCTCGCCAACTGGCTGCTGCATGGGGTGGTCAGCGCCCAGCAGGTGATGGATTCGCTGAAGCGGATGGCGGCCAAGGTTGATGCGCAGAATGCGGGGGATCCGGAATACCGGCCGATGGCTGGCAACTGGGATGGTCCGGCGTTCAAGGCCGCGCAGGAACTGGTGTTCGAAGGGCTGTCGCAGCCGAACGGGTATACCGAGCCGCTGCTGCACAAATGGCGGCTGAAAGTGAAGGCCGGCTGAGCGGCGCCACTCCCGGCCCCCTCCTCTGACGAGGAGGGGGAAATGGGTTCTTATTTCTTCGTCGCCACGATGTAGGCGGAGATGGTGGCGATTTCGGCGTCGGTCATCTGGCCACCGAAAGCGGGCATCGCGCCCTGGCCGTTGGTGATCACGCCTTTCGCGTAGTCGAAGGTCAGGCGGGCGTTGCCATCGAACGACGGGCCGACGCCGCCGGTGCCGCCGGCCGCGGCGAGGGTGTGGCAGGTGCCGCAGGACCAATCGTTGAACAGCGCCTTGCCCGCTGCCTGATCCACCACTGCCGCGGCGACGGTCGGGGCCGGAGCGGGGGCCGGAGCGGGAGCCGGGGCCGCCACAGCAGCGACGGTGGCAGTGGGGGCGGGCGCCGGAGCTGCTGCCGGAGCGGATGCAGCAGCAACAGGTGCGCTGGCGGGGCCGCCTTCGGCCTGGTCCACCGGGGTGCAGGCAGCGGCGAGCACGGCAAGGCTGGCGAGGGTGGCGTTACGAATCTGGCGCATGGTAATCGGATCTTCCCTTGGTTTTGCCCGGTTTCATGCCGGGATTGTACAGTATGGCAAGCGCCGTCAGGCAGGGCGCAGTGCCTTTGCGACGGAGGTGAATTCCGCCACGCTGAGGGTTTCCGCGCGGCGCGTGTCCTCAATGCCCAACCGGGCCAGCGCCTCGACCGCGCCGGGCAGGCCCTTCACGCTCTGGCGCAACATCTTGCGGCGCTGGCCGAAGGCGGCCTCGGTCAGCCGTTCCAGCACCTTGGCGCTGACGCCTTCGGGCGCGGGGGCGGGGGTAACGTGGACGATCGCGCTCATCACCTTGGGCGGCGGGGTAAAGGCGCTGCGGTGAACCTTCATCGCCAGCTTCGATGCCGTGCGCCACTGCGCCAGCACCGCCAGCCGGCCATAGGCCGAGCTATCGGGATCCGAGACGATCCGCTGCGCCACTTCCTGCTGGAACATCAGCGTCAGGCTGGTCCACAGCGGCGGCCAGGCCTCGCCCCCCAGCCATCGGGTGAACAGCAGGGTGCCGACGTTGTACGGCAGGTTGGCCACCACGGCGTAAGGTTCGCCCATCAGCTCGTTGTGGTTGATGTCCAGCGCATTGCCTTCGATCACCCGCAGCTGGCCGGGAAATGCCTCTTCCAGTTCCTCCAGCGCGGGCAGGCAGCGGCGGTCCATCTCGATCGCCGTTACCCGTGCACCGGCGCGCAACAGGGCGCGGGTCAGGCCGCCAGGGCCCGGGCCCACTTCCAGCACCGCCTTGCCCGCCAGATCGCCGGGAATGGCGGCAATGCGGGACAGCAGCTGTTCGTCGAACAGGAAATTCTGGCCCAGGGCCTTGGACGCGCTGAGGCCGTGGCGGGCGATCACTTCGCGTAAGGTCGGGAGGGGCGGGGTTTCGCTCATGCCCGGATCATACG
>JBARAF010000202.1:0-3177 GCA_049791695.1 Croceibacterium sp. | reverse complement strand
GCTGGTCGCCGCCTTGCTGGTCACCGGTATTGCCCAGACCATCGCCACTGCCCGCGCCGGGGGGGTGGCGCGGCGCACCTTGCTGACTTTCGTGGCCGTGCTGGCGGCGGGGGCAGTGTTTGCGGCGCTGGCCATGCCCGCCCTGTTGGACCTGTTGCCCATTCCCGGCAGCGCGGAAGCGGCGCTGGCGGCAGGCAGCGGGGAACCGCAGCCGGTGCCAGGCATCGGCGCGTTCTTCGAATCCCTGGTTGCGCCCAACGTGGTGGCGGCGGCGGCGGAAACGGCGATGCTGCCGCTGATCGTGTTCTTTGCCGCGCTGGCCGTGGCCATCACCCGCCTGCCGCCTGCCCGGCGCGACCTGTTGCTCGGCTTCTTCGAAGGGCTGGGCGATGCGATGCTGATCGTGATCGGCTGGGTGCTGTGGCTGGCCCCGCTGGGCGTGTTCGCGCTGGCGATCGGAGTGGCGGCGCAAAGCGGCGGCGGCGCCTTTGCCGCGCTGGGCCATTACATCCTGCTGGTGTCCGGCGTGGGCATGGTGGTGTTCCTGGGCGCATATGTGCTGGGCATCGTGGGCGGGCGGCAGCGTCCGCTGGCTTTTGCCCGGGCGCTGGTACCAGCGCAGGCAGTGGGGCTTTCAACGCAAAGCTCGCTCGCCAGCCTGCCGGCGATGCTGGCGGTGTGCGGGCGGTTGGGCCTGCGCGAATCGACCGCCGATTTCGTGCTGCCGCTGGCCGTCGCGCTGTTCCGCGCCACCGGCCCGGCGATGAACCTGGCCGTGGCGATTTATGTTGCCAAGCTGACGGGCGTGGCACTGACCCCCACCGTGCTGGCGGCAGGCGTGGCGGCGGCGCTGGTCACCACGCTGGGTGCGGTCAGCCTGCCTGGCGCGATCAGCTTCGTCACCTCCATCGGCCCGATTGCGCTGGCGATGGGGGTGCCGGTGGAACCGCTGGCCTTGCTGGTGGCAGTGGAAATGCTGCCCGACCTGGTGCGCACTGTGGGCAACGTCACGATGGACGTGGCCGTGGCCGCGACGATGGACCGCAAAGCGCAACCTGAATAGCGCAGATTGCACCCATGAAAGCGCCCGGCGCGTTGCGTTCCGGGAATCAATCACTACTGAACCGACAAACACACAGGAAGGACCGACCCGATGGCTTTCAACCTCACCCCCCTGCCTTATGACAGCGAAGCGCTCGCCCCGGCGATCTCGGCTGAAACGCTGAGCTTCCACCATGGCAAGCACCACAAGGCTTATATCGACAAGGCCAATGCCGCGATCGAAGGCACGGACCTCGCCGACAAGTCGCTGGAACAGGTGATCGCCGCATCGCGCGGGACCAACCAGGGCCTGTTCAACAACGCCGCGCAGAGCTGGAACCACGGGTTCTACTGGTACTCGCTGGCCCCCAGCAGCAACGGCCCGTCGGGCGATCTTGCCGCCAAGATCGAAGAAGCGTTCGGCAGCGTCGAAGACTTCAAGACCAAGCTGGCCGATCGCGGCGTGGGCCACTTCGCCAGCGGCTGGGTGTGGCTGGCCGAAAAGGACGGCAAGCTGTCGATCGAAGAAACCCATGACGGCGACACCCTGGCCGACAGCGGTTTCAACCCGCTGCTGACGCTGGACGTGTGGGAACACGCCTATTACCTCGATCACCAGAACCTGCGCCCGGCGTATCTGAAGGCGGTGATCGACAACAACCTGAACTGGGATTTCGCGGCCGACAACCTGGCCCGCGGCACGGCCTGGACCTACCCGGCCTGATTGCCCTGACAGTTTGAGGAAAAGCCCGCCCGCCAACCGGCGCGGCGGGCTTTTTCGTGGCCCCGCTCAGCTTTCTTCGGGCTGGGTTTCCGGCGGCGGGTCGAACAGCGGTTCGCCGAAGATGAAGCCCAGCAGGTGCGGGCGGCCAAGATGGTCGGCCATGGCGGTCAGCGTCAGCAGGATCGGCACGGACAACAGCGCCCCGGCAAAGCCCCAGATCCAGCTGAAATAACTCAGTGCCAGCAGGATCAGCACCGGATTGGTGGTGAACCGCGCGCCCAGGATCGTGGGCGTGATCACGTTGGATTCAATCGCGTGCAACAGCAGGTATGCCGCCGCCGGGACCAAGCCGGGCAGCGGGTCCGCCGCGTTGCCCAAGCCGAACAGCGCCAGCAGGGCGATCATTGCCAGCGGCCCGACATAAGGCAGGAAATTGAGCAGTGCGGCCAGGCCGCCCCACATGATCGGCGCATCCAGCCCCATCGCCCAGGCACCCACCGCCACCACCACGCCGATGCCGACGTTGATCTGCGCCACGGTCAGGATGTAGGCAGCCACGCGGTCCTGCACGTCGCGCATCACCTTGGCCGCTTTCAGGGTGGGGCCGACCAGGTGGACACTGTGCTGCATCTTGCGCCGCACCCGCACCCGCGCTTCGACCATGAAAAACGCCATCAGGAAAGTCAGCAGCACTTCAAGCACCACGCTGGGGGTGGCGAATGCGACCTGTTCCATCACAGTCGGGCCGGCCAGCACCACTTCCGGCCCCTGCTTGGCACCGACCACGCCGGCCAGCTGATCATTCAGCCGCTCAACCCAGCGCATCGAACCTTGCAAGTGGTGGAAATGTTCGCCCACCCGGCGGATCATTGCCGGGGCCTTGTCAAACAGGGTAACCGCCGGGCGCAGCACCGCCGTCAGCGCCACGGCCAGCACGGCGATGAAGGCCAGCAGCGACAGGAACGCCGCCGCCATCGCCGGCATCCCGAACCGGGCCAGCCGGTCCGCCATCGGCGACAGGACAATGGTCAGCACCACGGCCGATACCAGCGGCAGGAACACCACCGATCCGATCGACAGGACGAAAGGCAGGGCCAGGAACAGGCCCACTGCCAGCAGCACCACCAGTGCGCTCAACAGGCGCAATTCGTGGTCGGCAAAACTCACCGTACGGCGGCGCGCAGCCGAAGCCGGAGCCGATACCGAAGCTGGTGCCGGCGGCGGGGATTCCGCCGCAATCGGGGGCGGCGGGTTATCCATGGTTATGCACCGCCTTTCGTGCTGTTCAGTCGTCGTCGTCGTCAGCTGCGTCCGGACCGATCCCACCGGCCCGGTTACCGATATTGCGGCCAGCCGCCACGTCGTCCAGTTCCTTCAGGATCGCGCGATGGGCAGCGGGATCACCGGTGCCC
>JBARAF010000201.1:0-10298 GCA_049791695.1 Croceibacterium sp. | reverse complement strand
GCTCCCTCACCGCAGGCCGCCAGCAAGGGCACCAGCATGGTGGCCGCCAGCGCCCCTGCCAGGGTGCGCCGGCTCGATTGCATCATTGCCATCAGCTCTCTCCTGCTCATGATGCCAGCAACTCGATCACCGCGGCGACCAGCTTGGTTTCGGGATCGACTTGATAGATGTAGCCATCGCTGTAGCGGTAATGGGCATCGGGCCCATCGGCGTAGCGGCTGCGCCAGTCATAAGGCACGTTGTACACGTCATAACCGCTCGGCAACGGACGGCCGACGCTGAAGTCATCTCCGGTCAGCAATGCGGCGATCGAAGTAATCGCCTGGGTCTGCGGATCGTAGCCGTACAGGGCGTTGTCGGCATAGCGATACCCTTGCGGATCGAGCCCGTAGTAGCTGGACAGATAGGGCGGCAGGTTGACCGAGCCGTAGCTGTCCGGCCAGCGGTTGCCGACTGCCAGCGCGCCGCCGAGCAGCGGAAGGAAGCCACCGATGCGCCCGCCATCGAGCAGTCGCAGCAGATAGCCATCACGATAGAAGTAGCGGCCGTCACGGTCGCCATAGCCCCACCAGCGGGGCTGCGATGCTGCATAGAGCCAGCCACTTTCGCGTACCTGACCCGGCGGGTTGCAGCCGTTGGCCTTCTTCGCCAGCCCGGGCGGGCACCCGTTGATCAGGCCGCGCGTATCGCCGCCGTAATTGCGCCGATCCGACCAATCATAAGTGCGGCTGGCTATGCGGACAGTATTGCCCGCTCCATCGCCATTGGCTTTCCCGCCACCGGCATTGCTGGAATTACCGGAATTGCCGCGGGCGAGCGATTGGTTGCCTTGATCAGAACGGCCAGGACTCGCTCCTGAATTGCCGCGGTCTGATTGGGCCCGTGCTGCGCCTTTCGCTGGCCCCGCCTGCGCGCGCTGTTGCGGGTTGTTCGCGCCGCTGTTGCCGTTGCCACCGCCGTTGCCACCTTTTGCCGCGGCAGGGGCTTTCCCTGAACCGCCGCCCTGGGCGGCCTGGTCATTGCCCTGTCCACCACCCTTGCCATTACCTTGTGCGAATGCGGGGGAGGTGGCCAAGGCGATTGCGGCTATTCCCAAAATGGTTCTGCGCATGAATCGTCTCCTTCGGCAGCAGAACGCCACTGTGGTGATGCCTGTTCCCGCAATGACTCCGCACAGCTGGACAGGCCGAAGGTTCCATCCCCCGAATCAGGGGAGTATACCGCCGCTGGGGGCGGGAATCGCCTTGTCGGGACAGGGGGCAGACATGCGGGATCAACGTCACACCATTTCCAGGATCGCCCTTGTGGCCAGCGTTGCCGTGCTGGCCGCCTCGCCCGCCGTGCCGCAGCAACAAGTGCTGCCGCCGATTGCCCGCTATACCCTTGATGCCGGGACCGTTTCGGGCATGGGCGCGATGGGGGCAGGAGGCGGTGGCCTGGGCGCGGCAATGGCCATGATGCGCGGGGGCAACCAGGTGGCGCACGAAATGGTGCTGCGGCTGGGCTCCACCCGCACCAGCACCGGCGCACCCAAGGCGGACCATTTCCTGCCCACCGTGATGCGGATGGGCAAATCAGTGCCCCTGGTCACGCCGGCGCCCGGGGTGGCCGGGCCCGCCACGCCCGGCACGCCGCAACAGGGGCAGATGCCCAAGGCGCGGCTGCTGCTGTTCTGGGGTTGCGGCGAGCACGCGCCACGCGGCCAGCCGGTGGTGATCGATTTCAGCAAGCTGGCGCAAGGGCAGGTGCCACCTAACCTTTATGCCAAACCGCTCAACCTGCCGGATGACTGGACAGTGCAGGCGAGCCGCAGCACGACTTATGGTGACTGGCCCAACGGCCGCGAGAGCAAATCGGTGCCGGCCAATGCCTCGCTGCTCGGCGCGCACCGGGTGACCAGTACCTATGCCCCGGAAATCCAGTTCAACCTGCAGCAGGATTTCCTTGCCCCGCTCAATCCCACCACCTCGATCCTGGGCAGCCAGGCCGTGGCGCTGAACTGGAACCTGGTGCCCAACGCCACCGGCTATTACGCCTGGGCCATGGGCGCGAAGGGAGATGGGCAGAACCAGCCGACCGACATGGTCTGGTGGTCATCCAGCAGCTCCCAGCAGTTCGGCGGCCCGCTGGCGGACTGGATTGCCCCGTCGACCGTGGCCCGCCTGATCACCGCCAAAACCGTGATGCCGCCGACGCAGAGCACCTGCACCATCCCGGCGGAGGTCAAGGCAGCGGCGGGCGATATGCTGATGACCACGCTGTACGGCTATGGCCCGCAAGCGGACTTCGCCTATCCCGCGCGGCCGACCGATCCCAAGATCGCCTGGCGCCCTGAATGGATCGCCCGCGTCCGTTATCGCACCAATGCGATGGTGATGGCCGGGATGCCCGCGATGGGCGGGGCCGAGCAAGGCGGACAGGCGCAGGGCCAACCGAGCGCGCCGGCCAATACTTTGCCCGCCTGCCCGCGTGGCCTTGCCGGGATCGCGGCGCGAGCGGCGAAGCTGTGCTTCTGAGCGCTTGCATTTCACGTAACGCAGGCGGCTGATGAAGCATCTGCTTTTTGTGTGCAGTCGCAACCGGCGGCGCAGCCCGACTGCCGAGCAGATTTTCGCGCACCGGGATGATGTCGAGGTCAGCTCTGCAGGAACCAGCCCGGACGCGGATAACCCGGTAACTGCCGATCTAGTCGACTGGGCGGACGTTATCTTCGTTATGGAGCGCGTCCATGCGCAGCGTCTGCGCCGGCGCTTCGCACAACAACTGCGAAATGCTCGGGTGATCTCTCTGGATATTCCCGACAATTTCCATTTCATGGATGATGAGCTGGTTCGGATCCTGAAAGCCAGAATGGCGCGCCACTTGCCGTCCTAGACCTGGCAGCGGGCGAACCGGCGCAGGCAACCAAAAAAAGGGGCGCCCGGTTTCCCGGACGCCCCCTTTTTGTAAGCGACGCTGATCGAGGCGATCAGGCGCTGTAGTACATGTCGAATTCGACGGCCGACGGCGTGGTTTCCCAGCGCATCACTTCCGGCCACTTCAGTTCGATGTAGCTGTCGATCTGGTCCTTGGTGAACACGCCGCCCTGCAGCAGGTATTCGTGATCGGCTTCCAGCGATTCCAGAGCTTCGCGCAGCGAACCGCAGACGGTCGGCACGGCAGCCAGTTCGGCCGGCGGCAGATCGTACAGGTTCTTGTCCATGGCTTCGCCCGGGTGGATCTTGTTACGGATCCCGTCGAGACCGGCCATCAGCAGCGAGGCGTAGCACAGGTACGGGTTGGCCATGGCGTCGGGGAAACGGAATTCCACGCGCTTGGCCTTCGAACCGGCACCATACGGAATACGGCACGAAGCCGAACGGTTGCGGGCCGAATAGGCCAGCAGCACCGGTGCTTCAAAACCCGGGACCAGGCGCTTGTAGCTGTTGGTGGTCGGGTTGGTGATGGCGTTCAGCGACTTGGCGTGCTTGATCACGCAGCCGATGAAATACAGGCACATGTCGGACAGGCCGGCATAGCCGTTACCGGCGAACAGCGGATTGCCCTTTTCCCAGATCGAGATGTGGGTGTGCATCCCGCTGCCGTTATCCTTCATGATCGGCTTCGGCATGAACGTGGCGGTCTTGCCATAGGCCTGAGCGACCTGGTGCACGACGTACTTGTACACCTGCATCCGGTCAGCCGTCTGCACCAGGGTGCCGAAGGTCAGGCCCAGTTCGTGCTGCGCGCTGGCCACTTCGTGGTGGTGCTTGTCGCAGGGCAGGCCCATTTCGATCATGGTCGAAACCATTTCGGCACGGACGTCGACCAAGCTGTCGACCGGGGCGACGGGGAAGTAGCCGCCCTTGGCGCGCGGACGGTGGGCCAGGTTGCCGCCGTCATATTCGCGGTTGCCGTTGGTCGGCAGTTCGATGTCGTCGATCTTGAAGCCGTTGCCGTCGTAGCCGTCGTAGAAACGGACGTCGTCGAACACGAAGAATTCGGCTTCCGGGCCGACGTAGACGGTGTCGCCCACGCCGCTGGCCTGCACGAAGGCTTCGGCGCGCTTGGCGCAGGAGCGCGGATCGCGCGAGTACAGTTCACCGGTCGACGGTTCCACGATGTCGCAGCACACGATCAGCATCGGGGTGGCGCTGAACGGATCGACATAGACGGCGTCCAGATCCGGCTTCAGGATCATGTCGGATTCGTTGATTGCCTTCCAGCCTTCGATCGACGAACCGTCGAACATCAGGCCTTCTTCCAGCTCGTCTTCGCCCAGCAGGGCGGCGACCATCGTCAAGTGCTGCCACTTGCCCTTGGGATCGGTGAAGCGCAGATCGACCCACTCGATCTCTTCTTCCTTGATCCGCTTCACGATGTCCTTTGCGGTGGCCATGGTAATCCTTCCTTAGAAACAAGCTTTTGTGGTCAGGGATGGCGCACTTGCTGGTGCGCCCGATGGTTCAAATGGCGGAATCGTCCTTCTCACCCGTGCGAATGCGCAGGGCGGATTCGATATTCGAGACGAAGATTTTCCCGTCGCCAATGCGGCCGGTCTGCGCGGCGGCGGCGATTGCTTCCACCACCTTGTCGGCCAGCGCGTCGGGCACGACGACTTCCAGCTTCGCCTTCGGCAGGAAATCGACGACGTATTCGGCGCCGCGATAGAGTTCGGTATGGCCCTTCTGACGGCCAAAGCCCTTGGCTTCGGTCACGGTGATCCCGGACACGCCCACTTCGTGGAGTGCTTCCTTCACTTCGTCGAGCTTGAACGGCTTAATGATCGCTTCGATCTTTTTCACGTGACCCCTGCCGGTTTGCCCGGCGCAAAACTGCGTGGGCGGTCCTCACCAGCCCCGGCACGGTATATCAAGAATCGTGCCAAGGCGCGTTACACGGGGTTAGACGTTCCGGAGCAGGCGGGAAAGTGCGGATTCGCAACAGAAGGGCGGGAACCACCATCTCGCCAGATCATTCTTGCGCGCAACGCGGGTCAGGCTATGCCTAAATATCAGGCAAGGTCTGCCCGATATTTAGGCAATCAGAGCTGCAGCCCGGCGGTTTCGGGCAGGCCAGCCATCAGGTTAAGGCTCTGCACCGCAGCGCCGCTGGCCCCTTTGCCAAGGTTGTCGAGCACCGCGACCAGCCGCGCCTGAGCACCGTCGGGGCTGGCAAAAACGAACAGTTCCAACCCATCGTTGGGTGCGGCGGAACGGCGCAGCAGCAATTCGCCGTCCTGCGGTTCCGCGCCCATCCGCACAATCTGGCCCCCGGCATAGAACCGGGCCAGTTCATCCCGCATTGCCGCAGGCGTCGCCGCGCCGGGCATGGCCGCCAGCGGCAGGGGGATTTCCACCACCATCCCACGATGGGCCGGGATCACCGCCGGGGTGAACAACGGAGCCACCGACAGGCCACAGCGGGCCTGCATTTCCGGTACGTGCTTGTGCCCCAGCGCCAGTGCATAGCCGCGCCAGGCGATGTCGGGATCCTGTTCGAACCGGGCGATCAGTGCCTTGCCGCCGCCGGAATAACCGGACACCGCATTGCAGGCATAGGGCCAGTTGGCCGGCAACAGGCCAGCGCGCACCAAGGGGGCGAGCAGGGCAATGAAGCCGGTGGAATAACAACCAGGGTTGGACACGCGGGTGGCAGCGGCGACCCGCTCGCGTCCTTCCACTTCGGGGAAGCCATAGACCCAACCTGGCGTGGTGCGGTGCGCGGTACTGGCATCGATGATGCGGATCTTCGCCTCGGCATCGACCAGTGCCACCGCTTCGCGCGCGGCATCGTCAGGCAGGCACAGGATAGCAAAGTCGCTGTCGTTCAACGCTTCGCGCCGCGCGACAGGGTCCTTGCGCCGGGATTCTTCCAGCGTGACCAGGGTGAATTCGCTGCGCCCGGCCAGCCGGTCCGCGATTTCGAGGCCAGTGGTGCCCACGGCGCCATCGATGAACACGCTGTGGGCCATCAGGCTACGCTCTCCAGCCGGTCAAGATGGACATAGCCGGTCGGCCCTTCCAGGCTGAGGCAGCCCCAGGCATAACCGGCGATGACGTCCAGCACTTCGAAACTGTCACCTTCCATCAGCACGCACACTTCTGCAGAGTCGGCATTGGGCGCGCTGACCAGCGGGGCACCGCCCGGCATCACCGTGCGCGGCTGCGGCACTGCATAATGCGGCACGAAGTACCGCCCGGCGAGCGCGATATGCGCAATGTCGCCGCGCAGCGGCAGGCCCGGCGCGGGCTTGGCCACGGGGCCGGCCAGGGTGTAGCTTCCCTGCATGATCCCGTTGGGGGAATGGGTTTCGGCGGCAGTGGTCAACTAGGGTTCCAGGTTCTCGCAAGTGACAGGTGAACGGGCGCGATTAGCCGGGCGTCGCCCCCCTTACAAGCGCCGGGAACCTGCCAGGCCGATTCCCCGCTCAGGCGTAGCGTCCTTGCAGCATATGCCAGGCCGCGCGCAGGCCCAATGCATCCCCGCCCTTGGGCCGTCCGGGCTTGGCCGCAGGCCGCCAGGCGAAGGTATCGAAATGCGCCCAGTCGACGCCCTCGGCCACGAACCGGTCAAGGAACAGCGCCGCCACGCTGGCCCCGGCGTAACCGTTGCTGTGGCTGTTGTTGATGTCGGCAATGTCGCTTTTCAGCCATTCACGCCAAGGCTCGTGCAGCGGCAGCCGCCAGCAGGCATCGTCATGGGCGATCCCGGCCTGCAGCAGCGCGTCAGCCGTTTCGTCACGGCGGGTGAACAGGGCGGGCAGGTCAGGCCCCACGGCCACCCGTGCCGCGCCGGTCAGGGTGGCGAAATCGATCACCAGATCCGGCGTTTCTTCGCAAGCACGGGCCAGCGCATCGCCCAGCACCAGCCGTCCTTCGGCATCGGTATTGCCGATTTCCACCGTCACGCCCTTGCGGCTGCGCAGCACGTCGCCGGGCCGGAAGGAGTTGCCGGACACGGCGTTTTCCACTGCCGGGACCAGGCAATGCAGGCGCACTTTCAGCCCGGCACCCATCACCAGGTCGGCCAGGGCCAGGGCATGGGCCGCGCCGCCCATGTCTTTCTTCATCAGCAGCATTCCGGCACTGGGTTTCAGGTCCAGCCCGCCGGAATCGAAACATACCCCCTTGCCGACAATCGCCAGCACCGGGGCTTTCTCATCACCCCAGGTCAGGTGGATCATGCGCGGGGCATGGTGGCGGGTGGCCGCCCGGCCGACGGCGTGGACCATCGGATATTCCTGTTCCAGCGCATCGCCCTTTGTCACGTGCAGCTTGGCATGGTGGAGCTTGGCGATCCGTTCCGCTTCAGCTTCCAGCGCGGCGGGGCCCATGTCTTCGGCCGGGGTGTTGACCAGATCGCGCACCCGGTTGACCGCCTGGGCTTCTGCCATCGCAGGTTCGATCGCCTTGGCCGACTTGGTCAGCAGAACCCGTGGCCCCTCTGCATCCTTGTCGTCGATGTAGCGGGTGAAGCGGTACTGCGCCGTCTGCCAGCCGTGCAGCGCGGGGCCCGGGTCGCCGGTCATCAGGCGATAGGTGCCACCCGGCAGCACTTCGGCCAATTTGGCCAGGCACCAGCTCGAAAGGCTGTCCGGATTCGCCACACCGCCTACGGCAAACCAACCTTCGCCATCGGGTACAATCGCCGTCTGGAAGCCGCCGCCGGTGAATTTTTGCGCCGCCAGCGCGGCACGTTGCGGGCCGCGGAGCGTTTTCGCGAAAGTGTCGAAAGTGCCCTTGCTGACAAGGTGGAGCGAAATGGCGTCTTGCCCGCGATCCGGCAGGATCAGTTCTTCGGTGATGGTCATAAGCTGCGGCTTGCCCTTTCGCGCGTGATTTGGGAAGGCGCAGCAGATGGTGCGATGTATATCGGTAATGATCCTGGCGAGTCTGCTCGCCGCCTGTGATCCGCCTGGCAGCGGATCGGGCGGGGCAACGCCCACGCCCAGCGCCGCCCCCACGCCCCCTGTTCCGCCCGCCACCGCGTCCGCTTCGGCCAGCGCCAGCGCCCGCATTGGCGGTGCCCGCAAGGTGACGGAAGAAACGGACGATTACCTGTTCGAATATGCCTATCCCGCCGCTGCGGGGAACATCGACGCCCTGGGTGACCTGCTGGACGCACGGCTGGAAAAGACCCGCAGCGAACTGGCCCGCGATTCCGCGAAAGCGCGTGACGATGCGCGGGAAGATGGCTTCCCGTACAACAAACATTCGTTCCAGGGCACCTGGATGCTGGTGGCGGCGATCCCCGGCTTTGTCAGCCTGAGCCAGGAATTCGCCACTTACACCGGGGGTGCCCACGGCAATTACGGTGTCGAGTCGCTGGTGTGGGATATCAAGGCCAACCGCGCCTTGAACGGGATCGACCTGTTCACCAGCCCGGGTGCGCTGGAACAGGCCCTGGGCAAACGGTACTGCGAAGGGTTGGACCGCGAACGGCGCAAGAAGGGAATCCAGCTGCCTGCAGAAGGCGGCGTGTTCCCCAAGTGCCCGAAGATCGGCGAACTGACGGTGCTGGTCGGATCGTCCGGCAAACAGCATTTCAACCGCTTGACGCTGTACGCCGGGCCTTACGTCGCCGGGGCCTATGCCGAAGGCGATTACCAGGTGAACCTGAACGTTGACCGGGCGGTGCTGGCCGCCGTGAAACCGGAATATCGAGACAGTTTCCGCACTCGCAATTAGTCGTCCGGGCCGCTACATCGGGCCGATGATCGAATATCAGCACGTAACTGCCGACGAAACCGTCCTGCGGGATGGCACCATCAAGCTCCACAGCCCGGAAGGGTTTGCCGGAATGCGAAAGGCGGGCCGCCTGGCCGCCGAAATCCTCGACGCGCTGGCGCCGATGGTGCAGCCGGGCGTCACCACCGAAGAACTGGACCGTGTCGTGCGGGAAATGACTTTCGATGGCGGCGGCGTGCCGGCCACTCTGGGCTATCGCGGCTATACCCACAGCTGCTGCATCTCCATCAACCACGTGGTCTGCCACGGCATCCCGTCGAACAAGCCGTTGAAAGATGGCGACATCGTCAACATCGACGTGACCCCGCTGGTCGATGGCTGGCACGGCGATACCAGCCGGATGTACCTGGTGGGCGACGTTTCGCTGAAGGCGAAGCGGCTGGTAGAAGTGACTTACGAATGCCTGATGATCGGCATCGCCCAGGTGAAGCCCGGCGCACGGTTGGGCGATATCGGCGCGGCCATCCAGGCCCATGCGGAACAGTACCGTTACGGCGTGGTGCGCGAATTCTGCGGCCACGGTGTCGGCCGCCTGTTCCACGATGCGCCGGAAGTGATCCACGCCGCCCGTGCAGGCACGGGACCGGAGCTGCGGCCTGGGATGTTCATGACCATCGAACCGATGATCAACCTCGGCAAATCGCCGGTAAAGATGCTCAGCGATGGCTGGACCGCGGTGACGCGCGATAAATCGCTCAGCGCGCAGTTCGAACATTCGATCGGCATCACCGAGGACGGGTGCGAGATTTTCACGCTCAGCCCCAAGGGGATGAACAAGCCGCCTTATTGATTGGCGCCTCAGGCGCCGGCGCGGGCATCCGCCCGCTTGGCTGTCCTCGCTCCCGGTCGGCAAGCCGACCTTCGCTGCGGGGGGCCGTTCGGCCTTGCGGTCCGCTGCGCGAACCGAACTTTCGCTAACTTTCCTCGATCAGGGGGCATCCGCAGCGGATGCTGAACTTTACCCCTCCCGCGCGGCCCTGATCGCTGCGCCGCCTGCGAACGGGGCAATCGCCACCAGCAGCAGGCTGATCGCTCCGGCCAGTGCAATGCCGCTGGCACCGCCGGTGGACAGCGCGCCTGCGCCGAACACCAGGATCGGCACCGCCAGCGGGATCAGCAGCAGGCCGGAAAGCGCCGCGCCGCTGCCGCGCAGGGTCACTGTCAGTGCCGCGATGGTCACGCCGATGGCGGCGAGGCCGGGCGTGCCGGCCAGCAGGCCCAGTTCCACCGTGCGCAGCGCCTGCGCGTCCAGCCCCAGCAGGGCGGAAGCGGGCATGGCGGCCAGCATCAGCATCGGCCCGAAGCTGAGCCAGTGGGCCAGTACGCGCACTGCCACCACCGCTTCTTCCGCAATCCCGCGCAAGGCCCATTGATCGAAGAATCCCTGGTCCAGATCGGGCGCGAGCAGCCGGTCGAGCGGGAGAATCGCGGCCAGCAGCGCCGCCACCCAGATCACCCCACCACCGGTGCGGGCGAGCAGCTTCGGATCCGGCCCGACTGCGAAGGGAAACAACATCGCCACGGCGAGGAAAAACAGCAGCGGCAGCATGGTGCCCCCGCGCTTCCCAC
>JBARAF010000200.1:0-15187 GCA_049791695.1 Croceibacterium sp. | reverse complement strand
GTCCTGCTCGGTCCGGGCCTTGGCCGTGACGATGCGGCCCGGCAGCGGCTGGCCACGGTGCTGGCGGCGGGCCTGCCACTGGTGCTGGATGCCGATGCACTGGTGCTGCTGGCGGGATCGCGCATTGCCAGCCCCCGCATTTTCACCCCGCACGATGGGGAACTGCTGGCGCTTGAACGCGCCTTCGCCCTGGATGGCAGCGGCAGCAAGCCGGAACGGGCACTGGCCCTGGCAAAGGCGAGTGGAGCAGTGGTCGTGGCCAAGGGAGCCGACACGCTGGTCGCCGCGCCGGATGGCCGCCTGACCTGCGCGCCACGCGGATCAAGCTGGCTGTCCACGGCTGGAACCGGCGATGTGCTGGCCGGGGCGATTGCCAGCCAGATCGCCACCGGGGCCGAGGCATTCACGGCAGCTTGCACTGGCGTTTGGTTGCACGGGGAGGCGGCGCGCAGCCTTCAGGGGCCGTTTACGGCCGGCGCGCTTGCCGTGGCGCTTGCCGGGGCCTACGCCGCCGCCCTGTGACTGAAACCGAAGAAACGATCCTCCGCGTCGCCGCCAAGGGCGATGGCATCACCGCTACCGGCCGCCACGTGGCCTATGCTGCACCGGGGGACCGGGTGCGGGCCGATGGCGTGCTGGTGCCGGGGCCACACCGTGCCACCCCGCCGTGCCGCCATTTTCCCCGCTGCGGCGGGTGCGAATTGCAGCATCTGGACGAAGAATCGCTCGCCCGGTTCGTGGCCGAACGCGTGCTTTACGCTGCCGAGGGGCAGGGGCTGGTGGCCGACGTCCTCGCCCCCGCGCACCTCTCCCCACCGAACAGCCGCCGCCGTGCCACCTTGCGTGCGGTGAATGGCGGCGGGCGGCCCGGCATTGGCTTCAACGAAGGTGGATCGCATCAGGTGATCGACTTGCGTGAATGCCACGTGCTGGCACCGCAGCTGTTCGCCCTGGTCGATCCGTTGCGGAAGATGCTGGCGGCCAAGCGCGGCAAATATGCGCTGGAAATCACCCTGACCCTGGCGGATCAGGGCGTCGATTGCGCGATCAAGGGGCTGGAACTCGACGGGTTGCAGCAGACCGAGGCTTTGCTCGATTTCTGCCGTGATCAGGGGCTCGCCCGGTTGACGCTGGATCAGGGGTATGGCGCGGAAGGGTTCTGGGAACCGGAGCCGGTTACAGTGACGCTCGGCGGCGTGCCGGTCGAATATCCGGCCGGGGCCTTCCTGCAGGCGACCCATGACGGGGAACTGGCACTCGCCACTGCCGTGCGGGACTGGCTGGGCGGCGCAGCACGGGTGGCGGACCTGTTTTCGGGGCTCGGCACCTTTACCTTTGCCTTGGCCGGGCAAAGCCATGTGCTGGCGGCAGAGGGCGCCCGCGATGCCCATCTCGCCTGCCGCAGCGCAGCCAATCGCGGGCGGTTGCCGGTTGAAGCGGTCCATCGCGACCTGTTCCGTAACCCGTTGCGGGCCGAAGAATTGCGCGGGCTGGACGGCGTGGTGATCGATCCGCCGCGCGCCGGTGCGCGCGATCAGGTGGCGCAACTGGCGGGCAGCGGGGTGCCGAAGATCGCCTATATCAGCTGCAATCCGTCCAGCTGGGCGAAGGATGCGCGGATGCTGGTCGATGCCGGCTATCGGCTGGCAGAGTTGCGCCCGGTCGGCCAGTTCCGCTGGTCAACCCATGTCGAGTTGGCGAGCCTGTTCGTCCTCTAACGCGGCCAGCAGCTGCGCCAGCAACCATTCCCGCGCCGTCGGTTCCACGAAAGCGTGGCTCGCCCCCGGGCAATGGGCAAGGCGCGGATCGCTGCCATCCCAGGTGGAGAGGAACGCTTGCGCGGTGCGGTCCCGTTCCGCCAGCAGGATGCGCACAGGGCCGCTGAACCGGGCGAGGCCAGCGGCAATTTCCTGTGCCAGTGATGTCGGCGGCGCGGGTGGGCGCAGCGCGCGCAGCAGGCCGCTCGCCAGCTTGGTCAGCGAGACTTTACCGGTAATGAGCCGCAACACTTCACGCGGATTCTTCAGTTTATCGGCATAACGAGCGCGGATCGCGGCGGGGGGCGGAGCACTGTCGTCGCCCTCGATGGTCCACGGATTGGCGAGGACCAGAGCGGAAAATCCCGTCCCGCCCGCCAGCATCAGCGCAGCAGCAGCATCGCAGTTGCCGAAGGCCACCACACGGCGCAGGCCGGGGCGTTGCTCGTGGAACGCGCCAAGGGCTGCGGCGATGTCTGCGGAACTGCCACGAAAGCTTTGATTTTCGCCGGAACTATCGCCAACGCCGCGCCGGTCAAAGCGCAGTATGGGAAAACCGTTGGCCGCCAGTTGCGCGGCCAGATGCGACTGCCCGGAAAAGGCCCCGGACCGCACTTCGTTGCCGCCACTGATGATCATCAGGCCGGTGTCAAACTGCCCGTCATCCAGCGTTGCCGCCAGTACGTCGCCAGCGCAGGTAAAGGTGAAGTGCTGCCTCATGCGTCCAGGTCTGCCAGCACCAGCGCGGCCAGCGCCGCCACCTGTTCCGGGTTGTGGTCCGGCTCTGCCCGCAACCACAGGCCGGCACCGCCCAGCTGGCCCTGGGCAATGTCCACCAGCTCGGCCGGTTGGGCCGCTTCCAGCCCGGCGATCATGGCCGGACCCAGCCGATATCCGGCCAGTTCCAGCCCAGCCTGCCGGCCATGGGCCAGCAAGTGATCGCGCGTCTCCGCCAGGCCTGCCTCCTTGCTCGCCAGCACGCGAGCGCGCAGCAGGGCGCGCAGCAGGCTCTCGCCGGTTACCGGGGCATAGCGCCAGCCGGGCAGGGGTGGGGCCAGCAAGGCCCCGCCGCGGATCGCCAGCACATGGGTCGCACCAAAGTGGCGCGCGGCAGCCAGCGCGGCGGCCTGCCACTGCACAACGGTCTGATCTTCCAGCGCTTGCGTGCTTTCGTTGCAGCCCGGCAAATCTGGCAGCAGGCAATCCACGCCGCCTTGATCCAGCAAGCGCAGCAGTTCCACAGTGAAATGGCGCAGCTTGTTCGCATCATCGAACAGCGCGGGCAGCACCAGCAAACGGGCCTTGCGGCCCCGGTCGAAAACCAGCGCCAGTTCCGGCTTGCCGGTGGGGGCAGGCCAGGTGGCAATCACCGCTTCAGGTCAGCCCTCGCCGCGCTTGGTGGCCACGAAAGCCAGCAGCGCGCCGTAGTTTTCGAGCATTTCACCATCGACCTCGTCATCCTCGATCACGATGTCCGTGCGGTCTTCGATCTCGGTCAGCAGGCCGGCAACGGCCATGCTGTCCAGTTCGGGAAGATATCCAAAAAGGCCCGTATCACCATCAAATGCGGCGACTTTTTCTGGCGAGAGGCCCAGCACGTCGCTCAGCACGCCGCGCAGGATGGCATCGGTTTCCACGAACAGGGCTTCTTCCGGGGTGGTCGGTTCGGTCTGCATGGCCATGCGCCCTAGCCAGAGCGTCGGCGGGAGACAAGCTTGCGCACCACTGCCTTGCCGATTGCAGGCCAGTTTCCGGGAACCTCCGGACGCCAGCAAGTGAGCCGGTAACGGGTGCGGACCTGTTCCATCCAGTCCCGTTTATATGGATCGTTGCCGGTGCCGAAATCGACAAGTTCGACGCGATCATCGTCAATTACCCGTTGAAACAAGCCTGCGCTCAGGGTGGTCCCGGCAGACAGCGGCTTGGCGCTTTCCAGGTGGGCCAGTTTGTGGATCCAGGCAGTGCCGTGTTCCACAGTCCAGAATTGCGCAGCCACCACTTGCCCTTCATGCCGGGCGAGGCCGAGGCGGATGCGGCCCGCAGCGCCTTCTGCCTCGGCGAAGCGGCGCAACAGGGCCGGGTCGCCTTCTTCAGGCTTCCAGCTTTCGGCGTAGACAGCTTCGTAAGCAGCCCAGGAAGCGGGATCGAAGTGGCACTGGATTTCCACCTCCACCTTCTTTGCCTTGCGCTTCAGCGTGGTGCGCAGGGGGCCTGGGCGGGTGGCCATGAACTGTTCGTAACTGCGGCCCGCCAGCGGCAGGACGTGGTTGCTGTCGCAGGGTTCCATCTGGGTGAACCAGCCCGCTGCGGTAAAGGCGGTACGGAGCAAATCGGCCGAATCGGCGGGCAGCTTCGCCAGGGTCAGGTGGGTGCCATGACGTCGCAGATCGCGGGCGAGGGCGGCGGCCAGAGTGGGCCGGTCAGCCCGCGGGGTGGCGAGGTCCTGCCACGTGAAGGCATACCAGTTTGTCAGGCTTTCCAGATACTTGCCATTGCGGGTTAACAGCAAGGCGAGTGCGCCGGAAGCGTCCTGCGCCACTGCCGCCAGTGGCTGCGCGCCGGCCTGTTCCAGCATGGCGAACCAGTCCGCCCGCGCAAACGGGCCGCCGGGGGCAAAATCCAGCCCTTGCAGATCGTTAACCGTGTCGTGATAGCTGAGCTGCGTCACATCCAACCTTGCGAAACCAACCTGATGAACCCCGCTGCTGCCAATCCGCAACCGCTTGACCATCTCGCTGAACGCGGGCGGGGCGATGCGGCGGCTTTGGTGCTGCGCGGGGAAGTGCTTAGCTATCAGGACTTAAGAACCCGTGTCGCCGCGCTGGCCGGATGGTTGGCACGCGAGGTGCCGCAACCCGGCGCCCGGGTGGCAAGCTGGGCGGCCAAGGGCGAACTGACCTGCCTGCTGCCCCTGGCGGCGGCGCGGGCGGGGTTGGTCCACGTGCCGATCAACCCGCTGCTGAAACGGGCGCAAGTGGCGCATATCCTGGCGGACAGCGGCGCGGCACTGCTGATCGCCACCCCGCAACGGCTGGAGACGCTGGAACCGGGCGATCTGCCCGCTGCCTGCCGCGCCCTTGGGGAAAAGGATTTGCTGGAAGCGGCGGACAATGCGGCGCTGGCGCTCGGTCCGTCCGCAGCCGATCCTGACCAACTGGCGGCGATCCTCTACACCAGCGGCTCCACCGGTCGGCCCAAGGGCGTGATGCTGAGCCATGCCAACATGTGGCTCGGCGCGGTCAGCGTGGCACAGTATCTGTGCTTGCAGGCGGACGACGTGGTGCTGGCGGTGCTGCCGCTGAGCTTCGATTACGGGCAGAACCAGTTGCTTTCGGCCTGGCTCGCCGGGGCCAGCGTGGTGCCACTGGATTACCTGACCCCGCGTGACGTCATCAAGGCGTGCCAGCGTTATTCCATCACCACCTTGGCTGCGGTCCCACCGCTGTGGGTGCAACTGGTGGAACAGGACTGGCCGCAGGATGCCGTGGCCCCGATGCGGCGGCTGACCAACAGCGGCGGGGCGCTGACCGTGGACCTTGTCCACCGCCTGCGCGGCCTGTTCCCGCAGGCGCAGTTGTTCCCAATGTACGGGCTGACCGAAGCTTTCCGATCCACCTTCCTCGATCCCGCGCTAGTGGACAGCCACCCGACATCGATGGGCAAGGCCATCCCCTTTGCCGAAGTGCTGGTGATTGCCGATAACGGGGTAGAGGCCGCGCCGGGCGTGGAGGGTGAACTGGTCCACTGCGGCCCGCTGGTGGCGCAAGGGTACTGGCAGGATGCAGATCGCACTGCCGAACGGTTCAGACCCGCACCTGCCTGTTCCACTTATGGCGGCATGGCGGTCTGGTCGGGCGACCGGGTCCAGCGCGACACCGATGGGCTGCTCTATTTCGTCGGCCGCCGCGATGCGATGATCAAGAGCGCGGGCAACCGCATCAGCCCGCAGGAAATCGAGGACGCGGCGCTGGCCACCGGGCTGGTGGCCGAAGCCGTCGCGCTGGGCGTGCCCGATGCTCGGCTGGGCCATGCGGTGCATCTGGTGGTGCGCGGCAGCGGTGACGAGGAAGGCTTGCGCGCCGCGCTGAAGCGCGACCTGCCCAATTTCATGCAGCCGCAGGTGATCCGCTGGCTGGACGTCATGCCGCTGAACCCCAACGGCAAGATTGACCGTACCGCACTCGCAGCGCAGGCACTGGCCCTATGAAACCGACTGGCCCGATCCCCGCCGGATATGCCGCGCTTGGCGGCGAACTCGCCATTGGCGGGCACAAGGCCAGTGCACTGGTGGCGCAGGCGGGCGGCACGCCGTTGTTCGTCTATTCCATTGATCTGCTGCGCGCCCGCGTGGCTGCCCTGCGCGCTGCAATGCCGGCCCGGCTGCGCCTGCATTATGCCATGAAAGCAAACCCTTACGCGCCGGTGCTGGCACTGATGCGTGGCCTGGTGGACGGGTTCGACATTGCCTCTGCCGGGGAACTGGACATGGCCCTGGCAGCTGGACAGGATCCGGCGCGGATCAGCTTTGCCGGGCCGGGTAAGCGTGATTTCGAACTGGAAGCGGCGGTGCGCCACGGCGTGACGCTGAACCTGGAATCCGAAGGCGAAGCCGACCGGGCACTGCGGATTGGCGAGACGCTTGGCATCGCGCCCCGGCTGGCGATCCGGGTCAATCCCTCTTTCGAACTGCGCGGATCGGGCATGAAGATGGGCGGTGGAGCCAAGCCGTTCGGGATCGACCAAGACCGGGTCCCGGCACTGGCGCGGCACGTGATCGGGGCCGGGGCCGTCTGGCGTGGCCTGCATATCTTCACCGGCAGCCAGGCGCTGGACGCCGATGCGATCATCGAAACGCAAGGCAACGTGCTGGCACTGGCGGTGCGGCTGGCGGGCGAGATTGACGCGCCGCTGCCGCACCTGAACCTTGGGGGCGGGCTGGGCATTCCCTATTTCCACGGGGACCAGCCGCTGGACCTGAAGCCCATTGGCGCGGCGTTGGCAGAGCGGTTTGCCGCGCTGCCGCCGGAACTGACGGGGACGGAATTCGCCATCGAACTGGGCCGTTACCTGGTGGGCGAAGCCGGGGTCTATCTGGCGCAAGTCGTGGACCGCAAGGAAAGCCACGGGGTGACCTATCTGATCACCGATGGCGGCCTGCACCACCAGTTGGCCGCGTCGGGCAATTTCGGCACCGTGGTGCGGCGCAATTACCCCGTCGCGATTGCCACCCGCTTTGATGCGGAGCCGGTGAAGGAGGTCAACGTGGTTGGCTGCCTGTGCACACCGCTGGACAGGCTGGCGGATGCCGTGCTGCTGCCGCGGGCGCAGGTGGGGGATCTGGTGGCGGTGTTCTGCGCCGGTGCCTATGGTGCCAGCGCCAGCCCGTCGGCATTTTTGGGGCAAGGCCCGGCGCACGAAATGCTGGTTTGAAAACCGGCGTTTGACTTGTCCCGACGCGGGACACCACCCTTCAAACCCCGCAGCGGCGCGGCAATCCTAACGGTATATTCACCCTTTTTTCCCACAACAGCCCTCGGATCCCCGGACTGGCCTTGCGGCTGGTTCTTTCACGGTTTTGAGGACGCACCGAATGCGCAAGTCCATTTCCGCCCGCCTGCTGGCCGCCACGGCGTTGCCGGCGCTCGTGCTTGGCGGATGTTCTTCGACTGGTGGTGGGCAGGAACTGGCCCCGGCCAGCTTTGTCGCCATGCAGGAAGGTCCGGGCGAGGAATATGTCATCGGCCCGCTGGATGAACTGACCATCCACGTGTGGCGCAATGATGAACTGGGCGCGAAGGTGCAGGTGCGGCCCGACGGGCGTATCACCACCCCGCTGGTGGCCGACATGCCCGCCGTGGGGAAGACGCCGACCATGCTGGCGGAAGACATCCGCCTGCAGCTGTCGCAATACATTTCCGAACCGCTGGTGACGGTGATCGTCAACAAGTTCGCCGGGACGTTCAGCCAGCAGGTGCGGATTGTCGGCGCGACGGAAAAGCCCGCTTCGCTGCCCTACCGCGCCAACATGACCCTGCTCGACGCGATGATCGCGGTGGGCGGACTGTCCGAATATGCCAGCGGCAACAAGGCCAAGCTGATCCGGTTCGACAAGTCGGTCGGCCGCCAGCGCGAATATGCGCTGCGGCTGGGTGACCTGCTGAAGCGCGGCGACAGCCAGGCCAACGTGATGCTGATGCCGGGCGACGTCATCATCATCCCGGAATCGATGTTCTGAGGGGGCCGGGCATTTGAACCTGATCCTGGAAGAAGCCCGCGCGGCCTTGTGGACAGTGGAACCGTCGCTGGCTGGCGCTGGCGGTGGCCTGGGGCATTTGCGTGCTCGGCTGGCTGGCCGTGGCAATGATCCCCAACAGCTATGAATCGAAGGCCCGCCTGTTCGTCCAGCTGGACGACGTGCTGGCCGACCAGATCGGCATCGGCGCGGGCAGCCGGCAGAAGGACATCGAGCGGGTGCAGCAGACGCTGACCAGCGCGGTGAACCTGGAAAAGGTCGTGCGGTCCACCCGGCTGGGCGATTCGATTACCACCCCGGGCCAGATGGAACGGGCCGTGGGCAGCCTGGCCGATCACATCAAGATCGTCGGCGAAGCGAATAACGTGTTCGAAATCACCGCCGACGCCGGCCATACCGACTTGTCGGACGCGGAAAACGCGCAGCTGGCGCAGGACGTGGCGCAGCGGATGATCGACATCTTCCGTGAAGGTAACCTGGGCGGCTCGCGCGGTGAAATGCGCGACACCATCGAATTCCTCGACCGCCAGCTGGCCGAACGGCAGAAGGCGCTGGAAGATGCGGAACAGCGCCGTCTGGCATTCGAAGCGCAGAACCCCGGCCTCGTCGGCGGCACCGAAGCGATTACCGCACAGCTGACCGCTACCCGGTCCGAACTGCGCAGCGTTGAAGCCGATCTGGCCGCCGCCGGTTCTGCGCTGGCCGCGCTGGACGGGCAACTGGCGGGCACTCCGCGCTCCATTGCCGGGGCAGGCCCGACGGGCGGCCCGCGTGCCGCTTTGGCCCAGGCCCAGGCCAACCTCGCCGCCTTGCGCGGGCAGGGGATGACCGACAGCCACCCGGACGTGGTCGCGCTCAACCGCCAGATTGCGGCGCTGCGTGAACCAGCGGCGAGCCAGGGTGATGCAGGTGGCACGCCGAACCCGGCTTACAGCTCGCTCCAGTCGATGCGCGTCGAACGGCAGGCCAACCTGCAATCGCTGCAATCGCGGGCGGCCGCGCTGCGAGCGGAAATCGCCTCCATCGCTGCCAGCCAGGCGCAGGAGCCGGGCGTTGCGGCGGAAGCCCAGCGGATCAGCCGCGATTACGAAGTGCTCCGCCAGCAATATGACAAGCTGCTGCAGGACCGCGAGGAATTGCGCCTGCGCGGGCAGGTGGAAAACGAACACAACGCGGTGAAGTTCGAAGTGATTGATCCGCCGAGCACCCCGCGGGTGCCCGCTTCGCCCAACCGTCCGGTGCTGCTGCTGGCGGTGCTGGTGCTGGGAATCGGCGCTGGTGCAGGTGCAGCCTTTGCGCTGGGCCAGGTGAAAGGCACCTTTGCCACGGCGGCCAAGCTGGAACGCAGTTTCGGCCTGCCGGTGGTCGGCACGATCAGCCATTCGCTGACCGACGGTGCCAAGCGCCTCAAGGCGAAGAAAATGAAACTGTTCTATGCCGGGACAGGTGGTCTCGCGCTGCTGTTCGTGGTGCTGCTGGGCGCCGAGTATGTCCAGCGCGGCATGGTGGCGTGAGGGGGATCAGGGCATGACCGAACACAGCAAGATCCCGCTTCCCAATGAAGGCCGTTCGTTGTTCGAACGGGCGGATGACCTGTTTGGCCTGGGCGGCAAGACCGGGGTGTTCCAGCCCCCGGTGGTGCCGGAAAAGCTGGCCGAACCGACCAACCCGCGCGGTATCCGCAAGACCGTGCGCAAGGCCGTGATGGTCGAGGAAACCGTCGAACATTCGGACGAGCCTGAGATCGCTCCGGCGGTCGTGGTGCAGCCGACGGTTGCCGCCGCGCCCGCCGCTCCTGTCGCAGAACCCGCGCCGCAGATTGCGGCCCGGCGGGTCGAATTTACCGGCGAGCGCAAGGCGATCGACCGGGTGCGGCTGAAGGAACAGGGCCTGATCGTGCCCGGCGACAGCGTGACCGGGCTGCAGGAAGAATTCCGCATCGTGAAGCGCCAGCTGCTGCTCGCCGCGCGCGAAGCCAGCCAGGCGGGGGCCGGATATGCCGCCCAGCGCGTGCTTGTCTGTTCGCCGCTGCCGGGGGAAGGCAAGACCTTCTGTGCCACCAACCTGGCGTTGTCGATGGCGGCGGAAAAGGACACTGAAGTGGTGCTGGTGGATGCTGATTTCGCCAAGCCGTCGATCCTGTCCGTGCTCGGCCTGCCCAAGGGGCGGGGGTTGATGGATGCGCTGGCCAATCCGCAGATCGCGGTGGAAGACTGCGTGATCCCGACCGACCTGCCGGGCCTGTTCGTGCTGCCTGCCGGCAACCACACCAGCAGCGACAGCGAATTCCTGTCCAGCAACCGCACGGCCGAAGTGCTGGACGGGCTGGTGCAGGGCGCGCCCAACCGGGTGATCATTTTCGACAGCCCGCCCGCCCTTGCTGCCAGCCCGGCGGCGGAACTGGCGAAGTATGTCGCGCAAGCGCTGGTGATCTGCCGCGCTGACCAGACCGGCCAGAGCGCGCTGGAAGATGCCCTGACGCTGCTGTCCGCCTGCCCGGACATCAAGCTGCTGCTCAATTCCGCCAATTTCAGTCCGAGCGGTCGCCGCTTCGGGTCCTATTACGGTTACGGAGGGTAAGGCGTTGAAGCTTTCCACCCCGCAGATCATGTTGCGTTTTGCCTGTGCCCTGGCCCCCATGGTGGTGCCGGCGGTTGCCCATGCCCAGGAAATTGCCGCCGAGGATGTCGGTGAGCCCGGAGACGAAAGCGTGTCCGGTGGCCGTTCTGCCGCAGGTGGCCGTGTCGTCACCATCACCCCCTATATCGAAGCCGCGCAGGTGCTGACCGCGCAGCTCGATCCGGCAAGCGATGTGGTGACCTACACCAGCCTGGCCGCCGGGGTCGATGCGGTGGTTGCCGGGCGCAACAGCGCGGCGTCCGTTTCGCTGCGGTATGAGCGCCGGTTTGGCTGGAGCGATGATGCGGTGGACGGTGATACCGTCAGCGGCGTGGCCCGGGCCAGCCTCGCGCTGGTCCCTCGCGCGGTCACGCTCGAAGCAGGCGCACTCGCGTCGCGCACCCGCGTGGAAGGCAATGGCGGCACCTCGGTTGGCGGGTTTGCCGGCAATGACAGCAGCACCAGCCAGGTTTACGCTGGCTACGTTGGCCCCAGCATCAACGCCCGCGCCGGCGATTTCGACGTCCAGGGCCGTTACCTGCTCGGTTATACCCGCGTCGAAGAACCGGATGCACTGGCGCTGGCCGCCGGGGCCCAGCCGGTCGACCTGTTTGACGACAGCATCACCCATTCCGCCCAGGCGAGCATCAACCTGCGGCCCGATACGGCCCTGCCGATCGGCCTGGGCATTGGTGGCGGCTGGAACGAACAGAACATCTCCAACCTCGACCAGCGCATCCGCGACCGCTTCGTGCGGGGCGGGATCACCGTACCGGTGACCCAGTCGGTCGCCCTGGTCGGCGGCGTTGGTTATGAAGATGTCGAAATTTCCAGCCGCGACGCGCTGCGCGATGGCAATGGCAACCCGGTGATCGGCAGCGATGGCCGCTATGTCACCAACGATGCCGCCCCGCGCCAGATCGCATACCAGACCGATGGCCTGATCTGGGATGCCGGCGTGATGTGGCGGCCCAGCAACCGCACCTCGCTGGAAGCCTATGTTGGCCGCCGTTATGGCTCGACCACATATTACGGCACTTTCGCTTACGCCCCCAATGCCCGCAGCAGCCTGTCCGCCGCCGTCTATGACACGGTGACCGGGCTGGGTGGCCAGCTGACCAACAGCCTGGCCGGCCTGCCGAGCCAGTTCAGCGCCTTCCGCAAGCCGATCAGCGGTGAAATTGGCGGCTGCGTGGCCAGCCTTGAAGGCGGCAACTGCCTGAATGGTGCGCTGGGTTCGTTCCGTTCCAGCGTCTATCGCAGCCGCGGCGCGGCCACGAGTTATGCGATGGAACTGGGCCGCACCCAGCTGGGTGCCGGTGTCGGCTATGACGAACGCAAGTTCATCGCCGCGCCGGGCACTGTCCTGGCCGCCGCCAATGGCGTGACCGATCAGACGATCTGGCTGGCTGCTTACGCCAGCACCCGGCTGGATGAACAGTCGAGCATCAGCGCCAATGCCGCCGCCAACTGGTTCGAAAGTGGGTTCGACCTGAGCAGCGACGCCATCGGTTACAGCACCTCGCTGTCTTACACCCGCCGCCTGATCCGTGGCCTGACCGGCACTGCCGCAGTCGGCCTGGACGGCATTACCCGCGAAACCCTGCCCGATTTCATGAGCGCCAGTGCCCTTCTGGGCATGCGGTATTCGTTCTGACCGGCCTTCAGGAGACTTGAGAATGTTCGACGATTTCTATGGCCTCGCAGGCAAGCCGTTCCAGCTGACGCCCGATCCGGCATTCTATTTCCGCAGCGTGACGCACCGCAAGGCGCTGTCCTATCTCGGATACGGCCTGGCGCAGGGTGAAGGCTTCATCGTCATCACCGGCGAAGTCGGCGCGGGCAAGTCCACTCTGGTGGCGCACATGATGGGCACGGTTGATCCGTCGCGGCTGACCGTGGCGCAGATCGTCACCAGCAAGCTGGATGACGAAGAAATCATCCATGTCGTGGCGCAGAGCTTCGGGCTGGAAATTGACGGCCATGACAAGGCCACTGCGCTCGGTTCCATCGAAGGCTTCCTGCACGCCGAGGCACGTGCCGGGCGCCGTTGTCTGTTGATCGTCGATGAAAGCCAGAACCTGTCGGTCGAGGCGCTGGAAGAACTGCGGATGCTGTCCAACTTCCAGCTGGGCAGCCACCCGTTGCTGCAGACCCTGCTGCTGGGGCAGCCGGAATTCCGCAGCACGCTGCAGAACCACGCATCGCTGGAACAGCTGCGCCAGCGGGTAATTGCCGCGCACCACCTGGAAGCGATGGAGAAGGGCGAAATCGAACCCTATATCCTCCACCGGCTGGAAAAGGTGGGCTGGAACGGCAACCCGCAGTTCGACCAGCGGGTATTTACCGAACTGTTCGAAGCCAGCCGCGGCATTCCGCGCCGGGTCAACCAGATTGCCAACCGCCTGCTGTTGCTGGGCGCGGTTGAGGAACGCACCCGGATCGATTCCGCGATGCTGAAAAGCGTGCTGGACGAACTGGCGAGCGAACGGGCTTTCCCGGAAAGTGCCCCGCAGCCGATGGTCCGCGCCGAACCGAGTTTCGAACCGGTCAGCCCGCTGAAGCACGAACCCAAGGTTGACCAGGCCACGCTGGACGCGCTGCTGGGTGAACGCGACGCGCAGATTGCGGAATTGCAGCAGGCGATTGTCGAACTGTCCAACCAGCATGACCGCGCCTTGGCCGATGCCGTGCGCCCGGAAATTGCCGCGTTGCAGGAACAGCTGGCGCGGATGGAGGCACGGGTGTTCGAACAGGAACGCACGATCCGCCAGACGCTGACCATGCTGATCGACTGGATCGAAGGCGACATGGATCAGAGCAAGGCGGCCTGACTGACGGACAGGAACCCGCCGCGTGAACGCCCTGACTTTCCAGAACCCGCTTGATCGTGGGCCGGACCCGTCCGTTGCCGCGCCGTTCCACAACGGCCTGTCGGTTGACGTGGAGGACTGGTTCCAGGTCGGCGCGTTCGAAGGCGTGATCGACAAGGCGGACTGGGGCACCCTGCAGGACCGGGTGGACCGCAACGTGCGCGAAATCCTCGACCTGTTTGATGAAACGGGGGCCAGGGCGACCTTTTTCACCCTTGGCTGGGTGGCGGAGCGCCATGGCGGCCTGTTGCGCGATATCGTCGCGCGCGGGCATGAACTGGCCAGCCACGGCTGGGACCACCAGCGGGTGTTCCGGATGGACCGCAAGGCCTTTGGCGAAGACATTGGCCGGGCGCAGGTTGCGCTGGAACAGGCCACAGGCCAGCGGATCAGTGGCTATCGCGCACCCAGCTTTTCCATCGACCAGCGCACGCCCTGGGCCTTCGAGGAACTGGCGGAGCGCGGCTATACCTATTCCAGCAGCGTCGCCCCGGTGGCACATGACCATTACGGCTGGGCCAGCGCCCCGCGCTTTGCCTTTCGCCCGCTGGCGGGATCGGCGCTGGTGGAAATTCCGGTGACCACCGCCATGTTTGCCGGGCGGCGGCTGGCAGCGGGTGGCGGTGGGTTTTTCCGCGTGCTGCCTTATGCCTTTTCCCGGTGGGCGATCCGCCAGGTCAATGGCGAGGACCAGCGCCCGGCCGTGTTCTATTTCCACCCGTGGGAGGTCGATCCGGGCCAGCCGCGCGTGGCCGGAGCGCCGCTGAAATCGCGCCTGCGCCATTACACCAACCTGCGCCACATGGCCCCCAAACTTAGCCGCCTGCTGCGCCAGTTTGCCTGGGGCCGGATGGACGTGCTGGCCCAGCGCGAGCTGGCGCGGATCGACATGGCCCAAATCGACGAATCCGTGCAGGCCGCGGCATGAATGCGCCCTTTGCCATGACCAGCGACAGCATCCGCAGCGCCCGACTGGACCAGCCGGACGAGCTCGCGCGGATCGAGGCATTTGTCGCGCAAAGCGGCGGCAGCCTGTTCCATCGCCCGGCCTGGTTGCAGTCCGTCGCGGTGGGGACGGGGCAGCCCGCGCATGGCCTGCTGGCCGAACGGCGCGGGGAACTGACCGGCTGGCTGCCGCTGACCGAGGTTCATTCCCCGGTGTTCGGGCGGATGCTCGCCAGCAGCGGCTTTGCGGTGGAAGGCGGCATCCTGGCGGCACGGACGGACACCGTGGCGGCATTGGCAAGAGCGGCAGAGGAACTGGCGCTGCGCCTGTCCTGCAGCACCATCGAACTGCGCGGCGGCCCGGCGGGTGACGGCTGGCAGATCCGCACTGACAGCCATTGCGGTTTCGTGCTGCCACTGGCGGCAGACGATGACGCGCAATTGACGGCCGTACCGCGCAAGCAGCGGACCGAAGTGCGCAAAGGGCTGGCCAATGACTTGCAGGTGTCGGTTGGCACCGGGGCGGAAGACCGCGCCGCGCACCATGCGGTCTATGCGGCCAGCGTGCGCAACCTGGGCACCCCGGTGTTTCCGCGGGCACTGTTCGACGCGGCGCTGGACCGGTTGGATGCGGATATCCTGACCGTGCGCCACCAGGGCGTGGCCGTGGCCAGCGTGCTGTCGTTTTATCACGATGGGGCGGTGATGCCGTACTGGGGCGGGGGCACTCATGATGCCCG
>JBARAF010000199.1:0-1963 GCA_049791695.1 Croceibacterium sp. | reverse complement strand
GAATAGCCTGTTCCATCAGCCGATTGCCTCCGCCCGCTTGGTGGCGAGGTAGCGGTCTATCAGCCGGTACCCGACCTGGTCCCACGGTGCCTCGATCACGTCCACGCCCAGATGCCGCAGCCGTTGCAGCACCAGTGCCCGCTGCTGCGCCAGTGCATCGGCGGCGACGGCGGTGGCGATGGCGGCGGGGCTGGCAGGATCGGCATCGGTCAGGGCGGACAGTTCGGCATCTTCCAGCGTGACGAAAATCAGCAAGTGGTGGCGCACCAGCCGTTCGACGCTTTCGATCATCAGCTCCGCGCCGGTGGGGTCAGTGAAATCGGAAAACAGCACGATCAGCGACCGGCGCTTCAACTGCGCGGTGAGCGAGGCGAGGGCGAGGGTGAAGTTCGCTTCCCGCGTGCCGTAATCGAGGCTGGCGGCCGCGCTCTGCAGGCGGTGGAAGGCGCGGCTGTCAGCCACGAACGGGGTCAGGAACTGCGGCCGTTCGGCAAAGCCGTACAAGGCCACCCGGTCGCCCCCTTTCAGCGCGACATAGCTGGCGGTCAGGGCGGCGGTCACCGCGCGGTCAATCCGTGGCAGGCCGTCCAGATCCTCGCACATCGCCTGCCCGCAATCGAATGCGAAGACGATCTGGTTGTCCCGCTCCGCCTCGTTCTCCCGCGCATAGAGGCGGGTGTGGCGGGCGCTGGCTTTCCAGTCGATCCGGCGGCGGTCCATGCCGGGTTCGAATTCCGCCAGGGCTTCAAACTGGGTGCCTTCGCCGCGCACCCGGCGGGCGATCATGCCGAAAAGCGAATCGCGCAGGAAATATTGCAGTTCGCGCGAACGGACCGGCGACAGGTCGGGCCAGACGCGCACTGTTTCCGCCAGAGCCTGCTGCGCCTGCCGGTGCGCGAGGCCGAGCGGGCCGGGCCAGCGCAGCCAAAGCGCATCGATGGTGCCAGTGCCGCGCCGGGTGGGGCTGATGCTTTTCGCGCCGGTCCAGATGCCGGGTTCGACGCCGGGATTCAGCCGGAACCGCGCCGTCCCCTGATCGCCCAGCCGGGGATCGAAACCAACGGCCACCTCGGGGGCACCCCTGCGTGAAGGGCGGGCCAGTTCCACCAACGCGGCCAGTTGCAGCGGCTGGCCCACTTCCGCATCGGCGGGGGCGACCAGGCGCATTTCCACCAGCCGGCCCGCCAGCAACCCGTCCATCGCCACCAGCAACAGCAGTACCAGACCCAGCAAGGGCGCGACTGCCCAGGCCGCCGGGGCCAGCGCGGCGATCACCACCGCAGCCGGGGCCAGCAGCGCCAGCACCGCAAGGGCTGCCGTTGAAGGGACGATGGGGGCTTTCATGCCTTACTTCGGCGCCTCGGTCCGCTCGATGAAGCCGGCCACCAGGTCTTCCACCTTGCGGCCTTCGATTTCTGCCGCCGGGGACAGCAGCAGGCGGTGGCGCAGCACGGCGGTGGCCAGCGCCTTCACATCATCCGGCAACACGTAATCGCGGCCATGCAGTGCCGCCCGCGCCTTGGCCGCATGGGCCAGCACCACGGCGGCGCGCGGCGATGCGCCATTGGCAACGTCGGCACTGTCACGCGTCGCCCGCACCAGCGCGACGGTATAGGCGATCACTTCATCCGCCAGCGTCACCTGCCGCACGGCGGCTTGCGCCGCGCTGATGTCCGCTGCGCTGGCCACTTGCGCGATGCCGAAATCCGCTGCCCGGGGCGCGCCGCCCTTGACCGCGAACCGGGTGACGATGGCCGCTTCCTCCTCCGCACTGGGATAGGGGACCAGCAGCTTGAACAGAAACCGGTCCAGCTGCGCTTCCGGCAGCGGATAGACGCCCTGGTTTTCGATCGGGTTTTGGGTGGCGACCACCATGAACCGGTCGGACAGGCTGTGGCTTTCCCCATCCAGCGTCACCCGGCGTTCCTGCATCGCTTCCAGCAGGGCGGCCTGGGTCTTGGGC
>JBARAF010000198.1:0-2477 GCA_049791695.1 Croceibacterium sp. | reverse complement strand
CGCCAAGCGCGCTTTCAAAGGCGCGCCGCGCTTCGGCCAGGGTGGCGGCGCTGACGCCGGGAGGGGTTGGAGCAAGTGCCATGTCTATCGTCCTCTCAACCTGCGGCCCATTGGGTGCGCGCGGGCGGGCGTGCGCCGCCATCCAGCCGCAAGACCTCGCCATTGACCAGCGGGGTGCGGATCAGGAAATCAATGGCCTGGGCAAAATCCTCGCCGGTGCCGGCGCGCTTGGGAAATTCCACGTCGCGCAGCAGTTCGGCCACGAAATCAGGCGGCAGCATCGCCACCATCGGCGTGGCCATGAACCCGGGCGCGACGCCGTTGACGCGGATCGCATGGCGCGAAAGATCCCGCGCCCAGACCAGCGTCAGTTCCTTCAGCGCGGACTTGGTGGCGGTATAGGCGCCCATCCCTTCCTGCCCTTCGAAACTGGCGATGGAACAGGTGTTGATGATCACCCCGCGTTCGCCTTCGGCCCCGCGCGGTTCATTGCCGATCATCCGGTGCGCCACTTCGGCCGCGACCGTGACCGCGCCCAGCAGGTTGACCTCGATCACTTGGCGGAAAGCGTCCAGATCGCCCGGCCCGTCCGCCGTGGCAATCGGCCCCAGCCCGCCGATCCCGGCATTGTTCAGCAGAATGTCGATCCGCCCGTGGCGTGCCATCACTTCGGCCACGGCGGCTTTCACTTGCGCCCGGTCGGTCACGTCGCAGGCGATGAACTCCGCCCCTTCCGGCGTGTCCCCTGCCCGGTCGAGGCAGACAACCGTGGCGCCCGAGGCCAGCAGGCCCCGCGCCGCGCCTGCGCCCAGCCCCGAATTGCCGCCGGTGATGACGGCTATGCTGCCTGCCGGATCCATAAGCTCTCCCCTGCCGCGTTACACCGCGACTTTAACGCTCGTTACTTTTCCGCTAGCATCGTTGCAAGTCAAGCGAAGGGAGAGGGACTTGGCAACCAGGGATGATCTTTACGCGGTTCTGGACACCTATATCGCCGCGCTGAAAGCGCGCGATGCGGCCATGGTGCCGTGGGTTGCTGCGCCGTTCACCAGTGAAAACAACGTGGCGCTGGAGCCGGGTGACGGGCTGTGGAACACGGTGACCAAAGTCGGCCCCTATGACCTGCGCTTTGCCGATGTGGTGACCGGGCAGGTCGCGCTGTTCACCTCAGTCGAGGAAACCGACGCCACCAGCCCCGCCGCGATCCGGCTGCATGTGACAGATGGCAAGGTGGCTGCGGCGGAAACCGTGGTCGCCCGCAACAAGGATGAAGGCTTCCCCTTCCTGGGGCAGGCGTTCGAGGACAAGCCGCAGATGACCACCTTGGTCCCGCCAGCCGAACGGGCCACGCGGGACGAACTGCTGGCGCTGGCCAATGGCTATTTTGAAACCATCGAACGCAACGACGGGACCATTCGCACGAAGTTCTGGCCGGAGTGCAACCGGGTGGAAAACGGGGTGCAGACCACCAACAACGCCACGTTCCCGCTGCCGATTGCGCGGCTGGGATGCGAAGCGCAGTTCGCGATGGGCTGGTACCGCTATGATGATCGGCTGCGCGCCCGCCGGTTCCCGCTGGTGGATGAAGAACGCGGGATCGTGCTGGCCTATGGCTTCATCGACCATTGCGGCAAGGTGGGGGAATATACCCTGACCGACGGGACCCCGGCCAGCAGCCCGGTCCGCCGCCCGCACTCTTATTACCTGGCCGAAGCGTTCAAGATTCGGCGCGGGGCCATCGAACAGGTGGAAGCGGTGTTCCACACTGTGCCATACCACATGCCAAGCCCGTGGGACGGGCGGTAAGAACATAGCTCGCCAGTCCCCCGCAAGGGGGCCGGAGAGGGACCGATGGAGGAGGGATGCACCCTCCCCTGGCCCCTCTCGCCAGCGGGAGGGGAGAAGAGAAATGAATCCAGCGCGCCGAATCACCGGCCTTGTCCTGCTTGGCGGCGTGTTCGTGATGGAAGGCTTTGACATTGCCGCCATGTCGATTGCCGTCCCCCGGCTGCAAGGGGCGCTGGGGCTGGCCCCGGCCAGTTTCGGCTGGGTGTTCACCGCCCTGCTGATCGGCCTTGGCGCAGGCGGTGCGCTGATCGCGCCGCTGGGTGACAGGTTTGGCCGCCGGGCGCTGATTGTCACCGGGTGCCTTGCCACCGGCATCGCCACGCTGGCCACGGCCACCGCCACCACGATCACCGGCTTCCTGCTGTTCCGGCTGGTCACCGGGTTGGCGCTGGGGGCCTGCCTGCCCAATGTCAGCGCCCTTTCCGCGGAACTGGCGCCGGACCGGATGCGCGCCACGATCATGGCAGTGGTTTCTGCCGGGATTCCCATTGGCCTGGCGCTGGCGGGCTTCCTCGCCCCCGGCATCATCGCGGCTGCCCAGTGGCATGGCCTGTTCCTGGTGCCGGGCGCTTTTGCCGTGGTGCTGGCCCTCGCCCTGTGGCTGGCGCTGGCAGGTGGCGCGCCGGTAC
>JBARAF010000197.1:0-6812 GCA_049791695.1 Croceibacterium sp. | reverse complement strand
GGTATTACCAGGCGGACCTGAAGCTGGTTTATGAACTGAGCGATGCGGCCAGCATCACTTCGATCAGCGGCTTGTCGCAACTCAACCATCGCGGGCAGAGCGACTATCAGGTGCTCGGCACCGAAAGCCGCACGGAAAACGTCCGTTCCAACGTGGCTTACCAGGAACTGCAATTGAACCTGGCGCTGGCCGACGGGGCAATCGACCTGGTGACCGGCGGCAATTACTTCCGCGAACGATCCTCCGCACCCAACTTCAACGTCACCCGGCGCGGCACCAGCGTGTTTCCCACGGCTGCGCAGCAGGCGGCGATCGGCAACAACACGTTGAGCATCAACGATCCCGTCATCGCGAAGGGCAATACCGATGGCGGCCTGTTCCGGGTGGCCGATACGTTTACCCGGCAGGTGTCGAACAGCTTCGGCCTGTTCGCCAGCGCCAGCTGGCACATCACGGACCGGCTGAACTTGACCGGTGGGTTGCGCCAGGCGTGGGACAGCAAATCGTACCTGCAGACCCGCTATCCGGCGACCGATCTGAAAGTCGTCACCGGTACGACGTCCACCACTGTGACTGCCGGCAACGATTTCAGCGCGCTCGACTGGCGGGCCACGGCGGACTTCAAGATCACCGACGACATCATGTTCTATGCCACCGCGTCCAAGGCGTACAAGGCGGGGGCTTACAGCTATACCATTGCCAGCTGGACGCAGGCCAACGATGCCACGGGCGAAAAGCAGAGCCAGGGCATCGTGCCAACACCGAATGAAAAGGTGGTGAACTACGAAGCGGGCCTGCGCATGACCCTGTTCGACCGCCTGCGCCTGAACCCGACCGTGTTCATCATGGACTACACCAACCGCCAGGCTGCCGTGCAAGTGACCTGCAACACCGGGGTGCTGATCGGCACGATGCCGGGCAGCGCGGCCTGCCCGGTCGGCTTCCTGATCCTGGTGCAAAACCAGGGCGACGTGCGGCTGAAGGGCTTCGAACTGGACGGCGCGCTGACCATCACGCGTGACCTGACCATCGACGGCGGCGTCGCCGTGACTGATCCCACGCTGGGCAAGAATACGCCCGCAGGAACGGTCAACCTGTTCCCCGACGTGCCTTCGCCCACCTGGAACCTTGGCGCCACATGGACGCCGCAAACGCCGGTTGGCGAGTTTTCGCTCAGCGCCAGCTATGCGTTCGTCGGCAAGCAGGAAACCCACCCCACCAGCGGTACGGATTCGTCCTACACCCTGCCGTCCTATGGCCTGCTCAACGCGCGGGCGCAGCTGCGGCTGGATGCGGTGCCGCTGTCGATCTCGGTCTATGCCAACAACCTGCTGGACAAGGTTTATGCCAGCTATGCCCAGCGGTTCGGCGGTGGGTTCTGGGATTCGGGAGCCCCGGTTGGTCTGGCCAAGGACCCCCGCAGCGCCCTGTCCGAAGTGCGCGGCCGCCCGCGTGAAGTGGGCGTGACGATGCAATACGACTTCTGATCAAGCGGGAAAGGCCCCCGGTTCCTGCTGGAGCCGGGGGCCTTTTCGTTCGTCAGGCCAGGTCGCGCACCTTGGGTTCGCGGTCCCAATGGCGGCGGACGCCGGCCTTCATGAAGTCTTCGATCGGCACCACGCCTGCGTCGGGCACCACGTGGGCCTTGTCCAGCAGCACCTGGGTGCCCTTGCAGTGGGCGATGGTCTTGCAATGGCCGTACGCATCCATGAACCACTGCACGGCAGAGCCATCCATCGCCAGTTTCTCCGCCTCATCAGGCATCAGGCTGGAAGCGACCGCATCGAACAGTACGGAAGGGGAGCCCGCCAACTGGCCATCAGCCTTCAGCGTGCCGCCCTTGACCTTGATCCCGCCGACCTTGGGCGCGACCAGGAAGGCCGTACCGCCGCCCGCTTCGATCTCGCCCTTCAGCTTGTCGATCGCCGCCTTGTCCGATCCTTCGGCAAACAGGATGCCAACCTTGCGCCCCTGCAACGGCGGGTCGCCCTGCTTCTGGATCGACAGCGCATCGGATGGGGCCAGGTCCACCGGTTCCCGGGCGGCCTTGGCCTTGGGCGGCAGGTCCATCGCCAGCCCGGTGGCAACGCGCGCGGCCAGGTCTTCATCCACGTTGCGCAAGCGGGACAGCATCCGCGAACGAACATGTTCCAGCGTCACCTTGGACAGTTCGAACACCAGCGTCGATGCCATGTGCGCCTGTTCATTGGCGGTCTGTGACAGGTAGAACATCCTCGCCTGGCTGAAATGATCGGCAAACAGTTCGGCCCGCACCCGCAGTTTCCGGGTGGGATCGTTCCGCTCGTCATTGACGGTAAAGCTGGTGAAGCCGGTTTCCGGGCAGGCGCGCGGACCTGCATCCTCGCCCGCTTCCGCCAGGCTGTTGGGTTCGTAATTGGCGCGGCCAGTGGGGACCAGCGTCTGCATCATCCCGTCGCGCTGGAAATTGTGGAACGGACATTTCGGCGCATTGATCGGGATCTGGTGAAAATTGGTCGTCCCCAACCGCGATTTCTGGGTGTCGAGGTAGGAAAACAGCCGCCCCTGCAACAGCGGATCGTTGGTGAAATCGATGCCGGGGATCACGTTGCTGGGCAGGAAGGCCGCCTGCTCCGTTTCGGCGAAGAAGTTGTCGACATTGCGGTTCAAAGTCATCCGGCCAACAATCTCAACCGGAATGATTTCCTCCGGGATCAGCTTGGTGGCGTCGAGCACGTCATAGGGTTGCTGCGCGGCAAAAGCTTCGTCGAACACCTGCACGCCCAGGTCCCATTGCGGGAAGTTGCCAGCGTCAATCGCTTCAAACAGGTCGCGGCGGTGAAAATCGGGATCGGCCCCGGCAATCTTGACCGCTTCGTCCCAGGTGGTCGATTGCAGGCCCAGTACCGGCTTCCAGTGGAATTTGACGAACTTGCCTTCGCCCTTGTCGTTGACGAAGCGGAAGGTGTGGACGCCGAATCCTTCGATCGTGCGGAATGAGCGTGGGATGGTCCGGTCGGACATCGCCCACATGATCATGTGCATCGATTCCGGCATCAAGCTGATAAAATCCCAGAACGTATCATGGGCCGAAGACGCTTGCGGGTATCCGCGGTCAGCTTCCATCTTCACCGCATGGACCAGATCGGGGAACTTCATCGCGTCCTGGATGAAAAACACCGGGATGTTGTTGCCTACCAGGTCCCAGTTGCCAGCTTCGGTGTAGAACTTCACGGCAAAGCCGCGCACGTCGCGCGGGGTGTCGACCGATCCGGCACCGCCCGCCACAGTGGAAAAGCGCACGAATACCGGGCAGGTCGCGCCTTCCTGCAGGATCGCGGCCTTGGTCAGTTCCGGAATCGCCCGGGTGCATTCGAACACCCCGTGCGCGCCCGAGCCGCGCGCATGGACGATCCGTTCGGGGATGCGTTCGTGATCGAAGTGGAAGATCTTTTCGCGCAGCACGAAGTCTTCCAGCAGCGTGGGCCCGCGTTCGCCGGCGCGCAGGCTATTCTGGTTATCGCTGATGCGGTGGCCGAAATTGTCGGTCAGGTGCGCCGTGCCGTCTCCATGATCGGCAGTTGCGGCAATGTCCTGATGCAATTCGCCCGCATTGCCCAGATGGTCCTCCACCGGCGGCTGACCCTGTCCGGGCACATGGTCGCGCAGGGCATTGTCGAGGGCGGGGGAAGCGGACTGCGCGGGCTGCTTGGGCGACTTGGGCATGGAGCTGTTCCTTTGGTTGCCAGGCGGCGCAACGGGAAGGAGCAGGGTGGGCAGGCCAGGCGCATTGGCCGAGTGTGCCCCCGCAAGGCTGCGCGCCGGGTTTGGCGAAGGAACGGGCCGTGGTTGGCCTGGTTCCCCGGCGTGTAACGCGGGGAAGCAAAATCAAGGGATTGGGAAGCAACCGGGAATGGTGCCCGAGGGCGGATTCGAACCACCGACACTGCGATTTTCAATCGCATGCTCTACCAACTGAGCTACTCGGGCGCGCCACTTGCCGTGGCCGTTCGGGGCACCTTGCGGGGCCGCCAAGCGGTTGGAGAGCGCGCCTATGGCGAAGGCTCGGCCGCTTGGCAAGGGGTATTGGTGGGCAAATTCAGCTGGCCCAATTTCAGTGGGCCCAAAATCAGCGATCGTTGTCCATCCCGTCAGCGCCGCGTCCGGTCAGCCCTTCGTACAGCTGTTCCGGCGTCGCGGGCGGGCCGGGCACGGCATAGCCATCGCTGAGCCATTGGTTGAGGTCGCGGTCGCGGCAACGGCTGGAACAGAATGGCGCGAACTGGTCGCTGCGCGGCTTGCGGCACATCGGGCAGGGTTTGCTGGTCATCGTGGCACCAGTTGCGCGTGCGGCGCTTCCGGCGCAAGCCCCGGATCGGTCCGCAGGCGAACTTCGCGGCCGGTGCGCCGGGCCAGCTCCGCCACGAAAGCGGGGGGCAGTTCGCGTTCCAGCGCGGGATGCAGCGCCAGTTCCACCGCGCCCGCGCCTTCCAGCCGCTCCGCCCGCCGCAGCAGCGCCCGCACGGCCAGCGCAGGCCGCTGAAAGGTTGCCCGGTGCAGCAGCGATGGCCGTTCCAGCCGGGCAACCAGCTGGACGAAGCCAAAACCGTTCATCGCCGTGCGTTCATGGGCCCAGCCTGCCAGGGCGGCGGCCAGCGCCTCGTCCACCGCGCGGCGATCTTCCTTGGTCTGCAAGGTGGGGAAATCGATGCCGATGTTGCCGCCCACGTCGAACCGCCGCAGCGCCTCTGCCAGCGGGGCAACGGCGGCCAGGGCCAGCGCGCGCGGGTCCAGCGTGCCGTCCACGTCCACCAGCAGCATCGCCGGGGTCGGGCTGAACAGCAGGGAACCGCCGGCAAAGGCAACCTCGCCAGACAGAGCCTCGGCCACCAGCTCGTCCCAGCCGCTGGTGGGGAAGGCGTGGACGGCCGTTCCGTCCAGATGTTCAGCCAGGCCGGGGGCGGGGCGGAGGGCGTTGGTGGAGGGGCGGCTGCGGGCCAGTTTGCGGCGTACGCCATCACCCATTGCCGGGCGGGTCACTTCCAGCCGGATCGGCGCGCCTTCGCGGGCATCAGCGGGCAGGCGGTCGACCAGCGCCTGTTCACCGCTGGCAAAGCGGGCGGTGCCGCGCTTGCTGCCTGACTGGCGGGAAACCAGCACGGCGTCTTCCACCAGCCCGGCGGACAGCTCCCCCGGCCAGAAGGTGCGGGCAGCGACAATGTGATCGCCATCCAGCAGGATCGCGCGCTGTTCGCCGATGCCCTGCTCGATCAGCCAGGTCATTTCAGGAGTTCAGGCAATTGCGAAACCCGCCGCCTTCAGCAGCGCCCGCGTTTCGAACAGCGGCAGGCCCATCACGCCGGAATGGCTGCCGGAAATGCGCGTGATCAGCCCTTCGGCGCTGCCCTGGATGGCATAGCCACCGGCCTTGCCGTGCCATTCACCACCCGCGAGGTAGGCGCGCAGTTCCTCGTCCGACAGGCGCTTGAACAGCACTTCGGTCTCGTTCAACTTTTCGCGCATGGTGCCATCAGGGGCCAGCAGGGCCACGGCGGACAGCACCCGGTGGCGGCGACCGGACAGCAGTTGCAGGCATTGGCGGGCGGTCGCCTCGTCTTCCGCCTTGGGCAGGATACGGCGGCCACAGGCGACCACGGTATCGCCTGCCAGCACGTATCCGGCAGGATCGGCCGCAGCCAGCGCCTTTTCCCGCGCCATGCGGATGGCATAGGGGCGCGGCAGTTCGTCCTTGCGGGGCGTTTCGTCGATATCGGCCGGATTGATTCGGGCAGGCAGCAGGCCCAGCCGCGCGATCAGTTCACGCCGCCGGGGGCTGGCAGAAGCCAGAACCAGTGTAGGAACAAGCTGGGGCGCAGTCATGCGCCGGACCCGCTTAAGCGCTTACTGAGGGCCGGGGCCGCCACGGCCGGGCATGAAGCGATAGGTGATACGCGCCTTCGACAGGTCGTAGGGCGTCATTTCGCAAAGGACTTCGTCACCCACCAGCACGCGGATACGGTTCTTGCGCATCCGACCGGCGGTGTGACCCAGCACTTCGTGGCCATTCTCCAGCTCGACCCGGAACATCGCATTCGGCAGCAGTTCCACCACCTTGCCGCGCATTTCGAGGAGCTCTTCTTTGGCCATGCAGTCCTTTAATCCGTTTATCAGTGTTTACCTTGGGGGCGGCCCATAGCCGGGCCCCGGCGAAAAGGGAAGGGGCCAAAAGGGAAGGGCTTGGCCGCAGTCATCGGTGCGACAGGCAAATGTGTTACCGTTGCGACACTTTATTACCCACTGCGGCTTGAACCCATTTTGCGGTGCAGCAATAGGCCGGGTGGGGCGAGTGGTTGATTTTGTCCGAGGAACAACAGTGCGCAATATTCCGGTGAATTCTTCGTTGACGATCGCCCTGGTGCTGGCGCTTGCCGTGCCTGCGCCGGTTTTCGCACAGGAAGCCCCTGCCAGCGCCGCCGCCCAGGCACCCAGCGCGCAGGATAATCCGGCCCCCCGCAGCGACACGCCGGAAGCGGACAGCACGGAAAACGAAATCCTCGTCATCGCGCAGAAGCTGTATGGCGAAGTGGAAAGCCCGCAGCCGCCGATCCTGGAACTGAACCAGGAAGATATTGCCGCCTATGGTGCCGGATCGCTGGCGGAACTGATCAGCGCGCTGGGTTCGCAAACTGGCAGCGGCCGCGGGCGGGGTGGCTCCATGCCGGTGATCCTGGTCAACGGCACCCGCGTTTCCAGCTTCCGCGAACTGCGGTCATACCCGCCCGAAGCGATCGAAAAGGTCGAGGTATTTCCGGAAGAAGTGGCCCAGCGGTACG
>JBARAF010000196.1:0-5290 GCA_049791695.1 Croceibacterium sp. | reverse complement strand
ACCGCTGCCTGCACCGGCAAGGCGCCGGAACCGGAACCGGACCAGACCGAAGTCCCGCGTGAACTCGCTACGCCCGGGCCGGCCCCGGCTGCGGCCCGGGCGGGTGACACCATCGGCACCCCGATGGCGGAACGGGTGGCCGTGCTGGGCCTGCTGAACAAGCGCAACAACATCTCGCAAACCGTGGAAATGAAGCCCGGCGAATCGCGCCGCCTGGGCGACGTGGTTCTCCGCTTGTCGGCCTGTGAACGCACGCCGCCCTGGGAATCACCGCCGGAAAGCGGCGTTTTCGTGCAGGTATCGATCCAGGAACGGCCACAGGCCGGGGCCGATCCGGTGTGGCGCAAGGTCTTTTCCGGCTGGCTGTTCAAGAATTCGCCGAGCCTGAACGTGGTCGAACACCCGGTCTATGACGTCTGGGTGAAAGACTGCAAGATGGCCTTCCCGGGCGAAGAAGGCGGCGTGGCGACGCCCGAAGCAGGGGCAACCTCCCGCCCGCGCGCGGCAGCTTCGCCCACGCCGTCCGCTTCCGCATCGGCCGAAGCCAGCCCGGCGGCAGAGCCTGCGCCCGCAGCCTCCAGCACGGCCACGTAAGCATCGGGCAGGGCCATGCGCGGCTGTTCGTGCCGGGCATCGCGCAGCAGTTCCAGGTACCGCGCCCGGCTGACCTCGATCGCCCCCATGCTGGCCAGGTGATTGGTCATGAACTGGCAATCGAGCAGCACGAAGCCGGCCCGGCGCAGCAGCGCCACCAGCCAGGCCAGCGCCACCTTTGAAGCATCGGTGCGGCGGCTGAACATCGATTCGCCGCAGAACACCCGGTCGAACGACACGCCGTACAGCCCGCCCACCAGTTCGCCCTGCTGCCAGCATTCGATGGAGTGGGCGTGGCCCAGCGCGTGCAGGTTGCGGTAACTCGCGTCGATCCGCGCGCTGATCCAGCTTTCCGGATGATCCGCGCGCGGCGCCGCGCAGGCGGCGATCACCGCGGCAAAATCGGCGTTGCAGGTTACCCGGAACCGGTCCTGCCGGATGGCCTTGGCGAGTGACTTCGCGGGGCGGAAGCTGTCCAGTGGAATGATCGCCCGTTCGCGCGGTTCAACCCAGAACACCTCGTCATCATCGCGGCTGTCGGCCATCGGGAAGATCCCGCTGCGATATGCCGCCAGCAGGATTTCGGGCGCGATAATTTCGATCTGCGGGGGCTGCATCGTCATGTTCCCGCACATGGGCGGTGCCAGGTCGCTTGCCAAGCGGGGGAAGGGGCTATAGAGGCCGCCCCGCCTGCAGGAGTGTAGCTCAGTTGGTAGAGCATCGGTCTCCAAAACCGAGGGCCGTGGGTTCGAGTCCCTCCACTCCTGCCAGTTTTTTCTTGTTAGCCTCAGACGCCGGCGGGGCCATCCGGCCCCTCGGCTTTCCTCGCTGCTGGCCTGCGCTGCTGGCGCGCGTTCGCGCTTGCGGTCCTGCGGACCGAACTGGCTCGCTGCAGCACGAGCAGCCACCCCGTCCTCGCGCAAACTTGGTTAACGCTTTGCCGCTATGCCCATGGCCATGACCGGTGGGGCAATTTCGGCACTGCGTGAGATGCGCTGGCTCGATTCGGGCCGGGTGCGCGGCTATGCGCTGCTGGTCGGGCTCGCCAGCCTGGCCTTGCTGGCCAATTCCTTCATCAAGGCGATGGGGCCGGATGGCAGCGATTTCCTCGCTTTCTGGGGCGCGGGCCATGTCACTTTCACCGGTGATCCCGCGCTTGCCTATGATCTGGCCGTGCAGCAGCGGGTGCAAACCGGGACCGGTTCGACCGGCTGGTTCGCTTTCGTCAATCCGCCGCCGTTCCTGTTCCTCGCCGCGCCATTTGGGTCGCTGCCGTTTCCGCTGGCGTGGATCGCCTGGGTGATGGTGTGGGGCGCGGCATGGGCCTGGGCGGCGATCCGCGCCTTTCCCCGGCTGTGGCCGCTGGTGCTGGTGTTTCCGGGGGCCTTGCTGGCCGCGGGGCATGCACAGACCGGGTTCCTGACCGGAGCACTGCTGCTGGGCGGGGTAACCCTGGTTGACCGGCGGCCCTTGCTGGCCGGCGCCCTGATCGGCGCGCTGGTGATCAAGCCGCACCTGGCCCTGCTGCTGCCGTTCTGGCTGGCGGCGGGCGGGCGGTGGAAAGTGTTCTGCGCAGCCGGGGCCAGTGCACTCGGCTGGCTGGCGCTGGCGTGGCTGGCGTTCGGCAGTGAGACGATGCTGGCCTATACCACCAGCTGGCAAGCCTCCGCCGCCATCATGCAGAGCGAGGATCCCGGCTTCTACCTGCGCATGGCCACGCCTTATGCCCTGCTGCGCCCCGTGTTGGGGGCAGGGGTGGCGCTGGCGCTGAACGGGCTGCTGGCACTGTTGCTCGCCGGGCTGGCGATGCTTTCCTGGCGGCGCTTTGCGGGGGACGCGCTGGCCAGCGGGGCCTTCGTCCTCGCGGCCACGGCGCTCGCCTCCCCCTATCTGTTCAATTACGACCTGCCGTTCCTGATCCTGCCGCTCCTGTGGCTGGGGGCGCAGGGGCTGCGCGGCGGGTTCCGCCCCTGGGAGAAGGCGCTGCTCGCGCTGCTGTGGTGCGCGCCCTATGCCACGCGGGCGCTGGCCCTGCCGCTGGGGGTTAACGCAATGCCGGTGCTGTCGGGCCTGTTGCTGTGGCTGGTGTGGACCCGCGCCGGGCAGATGGCCGGGGGCGATGCGCCACATATTCCGCCCAGGGTTACGATTCCGGCCTGATTGCGGGAACGCCCCGGCCAGTGCTGCATTGGATGATGCAGGACAAGGATCCCAGGGAGTTTACCCATGTCGAGCCTCATCCATCACCAGCCACAGTCTGCAAATGGCTGGAAAATGGCCGCGCCGCAGCGCGATCCCAATGTGCGGCGGCAGATTTTCGGGCCGATCCTGCCAATGGAACAGGCAGGGTTCTTCGCCCGGTTTTTCCGCCGCGCCTGAACGTAACGAATTGAACGGTCACTCCGGGAACTCCCGGGAGCTTGTCTCCCGGGAGTAACCCTGCGTGGCACCCGTGGGCCGCGATTCCGGGCGCAGTCTTGCCATTGGCGGGCCCAGTCGCTACATCGCCCGGCAACTTCCGACATCGGAGCCTTGCAGCCCCTCCCGGTTCCGCCGGGGCGGCGAAGGTCCTATGGCGGAAACCGATTCTGTTTACAGCGATCCGAAAGGCTGAAGGAACGATATGGCCAAGACCAGCCCCGGCGAATTCATGCGCCAGGTCCAGGCGGAAGCGCGCAAGGTAGTGTGGCCGACCTGGCCCGAAACCGCGCGTACCGGCATCTTCGTCGGCATCCTGATGCTGATCCTGTCGTTGTTCTTCGTCGGCATCGATTCCCTGTTTGGCCACGCGGTTCGCTGGCTGCTCAACCAGCTCTGATATTCACGGAAAGTTGCACATGGCCCGCTGGTACATCATCCACGCCTATTCCGGTTTCGAGAACAAGGTCCGCGATTCGATCATTTCGGAAGCGGAACGTCTCGGCCTGTCCGAAGCAGTCGAAGCGGTCGAAGTGCCGACCGAAACCGTCACCGAAGTGAAGCGCGGCAAGAAGGTCCAGGTCGAACGCAAGTTCATGCCGGGCTATGTCCTGGCCAAGCTGACCCTGACCGATGACGTCTATCACCTGGTCAAGAACACCCCCAAGGTCACCGGTTTCCTGGGTTCGGGCGCGAAGCCGCAGGCGATTTCGGAAAAGGATGCCGCCCGCTATTTCGGCGGTGTCGCCGCCGCCCAGGCCGCCCCGAAGAAGCAGGTCAGCGTCGAATACGAAATCGGCGATTCGGTAAAGGTGCTGGAAGGCCCCTTCGCCAGCTTCAACGGCGTGGTGGAAGAACTCGATTTCGACAAGTCCAAGGTCAAGGTCAGCGTGTCAATCTTCGGCCGCGGCACCCCGGTGGAACTGGACTTCGAACAGGTCGAACTGGCCAAGTGACAGCTTGAGTTTCGGCGCCCTTTCGATTAGGGGCGCCGCTTCCCGAAAGGGAACCCATGCGGGAGGCGCTGTTGCGCTGCTTGACCGCTTACCATGAGCCGCAGGCCGAAAGGCTGGTGGCGACAGTGAGAAAGGAGGCCCTTCGTGGCCAAGAAAATTGAAGGCTATATCAAGCTGCAGGTGTCTGCCGGCAGTGCCACGCCGTCCCCGCCGATCGGCCCTGCGCTGGGTCAGCGCGGCGTGAACATCATGGAATTCTGCAAGGCGTTCAATGCCGCCACGCAGGAAATGGAAAAGGGCATGCCGATCCCGACGGTCATCACCGTCTATGGCGATCGCAGCTTCACTTTCATCACCAAGACCCCGCCGGCCAGCTACCTGATCAAGAAGGCCGCCGGCCTGAAGTCGGGTTCCAAGGAACCGGGCAAGGTGTCTGCCGGGACGATCGCGCGCAGCAAGCTGACCGAAATTGCCGAGCTGAAGTTCGCGGATCTGAACGCGAACGACATCGAAGCCGCGACGAAGATCATTGAAGGCTCCGCTCGCGCGATGGGCCTCGAAGTGGTGGAGGGCTGAGAACATGGCCAAGCTGACCAAGCGCAACAAGGCTTTCGCTGAAAAGCTCGATGCCGAAAAGATCTATGGCTTCGACGAAGCCCTGCAGACCCTGAAGGAACTCAGCGCGAAGAAGTTCGACGAAACCGTCGAAATCGCGATGAACCTGGGCGTCGATCCGCGTCACGCCGACCAGATGGTCCGTGGCATGGTCTCGCTCCCGGCCGGTACCGGCAAGGACATGAAGGTCGCCGTGTTCGCCAAGGGCGACAAGGCTGCTGAAGCCCTCGCCGCTGGTGCCGACAAGGTTGGTGCGGAAGACCTGATGGAAGACATGCAGGCCGGTAACCTCGATTATGACCGCGTGATCGCCACGCCGGACATGATGGGTGTGGTCGGTCGCCTGGGCAAGCTGCTGGGTCCGAAGGGCCTGATGCCGAACCCCAAGCTGGGCACCGTGACCCCGAACGTGGCGCAGGCCGTCAAGGACGCCAAGGGCGGCCAGGTCGAATTCCGCGTGGAAAAGCAGGGCATCATCCATTCCGGCCTCGGCAAGCTGTCGTTCTCGGACGCGGACCTGAAGACCAACTTCAAGGCCTTCACCGACGCGATCGCCAAGGCCAAGCCGGCCGGCGCCAAGGGCAAGTACATCCGCAAGGTCACCCTGACCTCGTCGATGGGCCCGGGCCTGAAGGTCGACCTGGCGGAAGTCGAAGGCGCGTAATTTGTTGCGTGCCGGCGGGGCCATCCGGCCCTTTGGCTTCCTC
>JBARAF010000195.1:0-22607 GCA_049791695.1 Croceibacterium sp. | reverse complement strand
GCCATAATCCTGCATCAGGCCCACGCCGCCGATGGCCGGGGTCGGCAGGATGGCGCTGCCGCCACCGGTGGCCTTGCTTTCGTTGTACAGCGACACGTTACCCGACACGATCGGGTAATCGAGCGCGCGGCAGGCATCGGCCATGCCGTTCAGGCAACCGACGATCTGGGCCATGATTTCCGGCCGCTGCGGGTTGGCGAAGTTGAGGCAATTGGTGATCGCCAGGGGCACTGCGCCCACGGCGCAGATGTTGCGGTACGTTTCCGCCACCGCTTGCTTGCCGCCTTCGTACGGATCGGCATAGCAATAGCGCGGGTTGCAATCGGTGCTCATCGCCAGCGCCTTCTGCGTGCCATGTACGCGCACCACCCCGGCATCGCCGCCGGTTTGCAACGTGTCGGCACCTACCTGGCTATCGTACTGTTCCCAGATCCAGCGGCGGCTGGCGAGGGCCGGGCTGGCCATCATCTTCACCAGGTCAGCCGCAATGTCGGCACTGTCGGCCAGATCGGGCAGGGCAGGGACCTTGGCCCAGGCCTTGTATTCCGCCGGGGTGACATAGGGCCGGTCATACAGCGGCGCATCGGCGGCCAGCGGGCCGAGCGGAATGTCGCACACCACTTCGCCATCGAATTCCAGCACCATGTGCCCGGTATCGGTCACTTCGCCGATTACCGCGAAATCCAGTTCCCACTTCTTGAAGATCGCTTCGGCCATCGGCTCCTTGCCGGGCTTCAGCACCATCAGCATCCGTTCCTGGCTTTCGGACAGCATCATTTCATACGGGGTCATGCCTTCTTCGCGGCACGGCACCATGTTCATGTCCAGCCGGATCCCGGCCTTGCCGTTGGTGGCCATTTCGACGCTGGAGCTGGTCAGCCCGGCCGCGCCCATGTCCTGGATCGCCACGATCGCATCGGTCGCCATCAGTTCCAGGCAGGCTTCGATCAGCAGCTTTTCAGTGAACGGATCGCCCACTTGCACCGTCGGCCGCTTGGCTTCGGAATCCTCGCCGAAATCGGCGCTGGCCATGGTCGCGCCGTGGATGCCGTCGCGGCCGGTCTTGGACCCGACATAGACGATCGGATTGCCGAGGCCCGTGGCGGCGGAATAGAAGATCTTGTCCTGATCGGCCACGCCAACGGTCATCGCATTGACCAGGATGTTGCCGTCATACGCCGGGTGGAAATTGGTTTCCCCGCCCACCGTGGGAACACCCACGCAGTTGCCGTAACCACCGATGCCGGCGACCACGCCTTGCACCAGATGCTTCATCTTGGGGTGGTCCGGGCGGCCAAACCGCAATGCATTCAGGTTCGCCACCGGCCGTGCGCCCATGGTGAACACGTCGCGCAGGATGCCGCCAACGCCGGTCGCCGCACCCTGATAGGGTTCGATGTAGCTCGGGTGGTTGTGGCTCTCCATCTTGAAGATGGCTGCCTGGTTATCGCCGATGTCGATCACCCCGGCGTTTTCACCCGGGCCGCAGATCACCCACGGCGCTTCGACCGGCAGCTTCTTCAGGTGCAGGCGGCTGGATTTGTAGGAACAGTGTTCCGACCACATGACGGAGAAGATGCCCAGCTCGACCAGGTTGGGCTCGCGCCCAAGCGCGTGCAGGACGCGGTCGTATTCTTCGGGGCTGAGGCCGTGGGCCTCGACGATCTCGGGCGTGATAGCGGACATGGGACGCCCGTTAGCGCCGCCGTGGCCGGTGCGCCACCCAACAATTGCGCGTTTTGCGCAGCAACGTGCGCTTGCTTCATCGGCGGGAAAGTTTGGTGACGACATTTGTCATCCCGCCAACAGCGGTTGCAACTTGCCCGCGCCGCCCGTGGCGATAAAAGACAAGGACAGTGGCGGACGAGCCGCCTCAAGGTTCCGGGGGATTTTCCGACGATGAAAAAGATGTTGTTCGCTCTGGGTGCGATTGCCACCTTCGCGCTGTCCACCACGGCGAACGCGGCTGTCCGCGCACAGGATCCGAAGTCCGTCGTCGCCGCATTGCAGAGCGCAGGTTACAAGGCCGAACTGACCGAAGACAGCGGCGGCGATCCGATGATCAAGAGCTCGTCCGGCGGTTCCAGCTTTGCAATTTTCTTCTTCGGCTGCACCGACAACAAGGATTGCCGCACCGTGCAGTTCTATGCCGGGTTCACCGATCCTTCCAATGGCTCGCTGCGCGCGATGAACGACTGGAATCGCGACAACCGCTTTGGCCGCGCCTACATTTCGGATGACGGTTCGGCCCGCGTCGAAATGGATATCGATCTGGATGACGGCGGCATTCCGGAACTGCTGTTCGTGGATAACGTTGAATTCTGGGAAATCGTCATGTCCAAGTTCGAGGAATATGTTTCCAAGTAAGCGCTGACACGCGTGGCCAGGGCATCGCGGCTTGACCGCCGCCGGTGCCTTGGCCAATGCTTGGCCGATGGAAACCGCACCCGCTGATACTGGCCAGGATCTGACTGGCCTGACTTTCGAAGATGCGCTGCGCGCGCTGGAAGACGTGGTGCGCAAGCTGGAAAGCGGTGAAGTGCCGCTGGACGAATCGATCAGCCTTTACGAACGCGGCGAACTGTTGCGCCGCCATTGCCAGGCGCGGCTTGATGCCGCCCAGGCCCGGATTGAAAAGATCGTCGCCGCCCCTGATGGCCGTGCGACATCCTCCGCCCCCTTCGATGCCGGCTGATCCCCCCGTGGCGCTGAAGCTCGCCGCCGGAAACGTACTGGCCGATGGCTTCCGCCGGATTCAGCAGGACGTCGATTCCCTGTTCGACGCTGTGCTGGAAGTGCCGGACGATGCCCGCGCCCGGCTGGTCAAGGCGATGCGCCATGCCACCATCGGCGGCGGCAAACGGGTGCGCCCTCTGCTGGTCGCCTCCGTGGCGGAAATGTACGGCGTCGGCCGCTCCACCTCCGTCCGCGCCGGTTGCGCGATCGAGGCAATCCACGCCTATTCACTGGTCCATGACGATCTGCCGTGCATGGATGATGATGCGATGCGCCACGGCAAGCCCACGGTGCACAAGGAATTCGATGAAGCGACCGCCGTTCTGGCGGGCGATGCACTCCATGCGCTGGCGTTTGAATTGCTGGCTGATCCGGCCTTGTCGACCGATCCGTTCGTGCGGGCGGAACTGGTCCATTGCCTGGCCACGGCCAGCGGCCATCACGGCATGGCCGGCGGGCAGATGATGGACATGGTGGCGGGCGAAAGCGAATTCGACCTGCACGGGGTAACCCGCCTGCAACAGCTGAAAACCGGGGCCCTGCTGGGCGCGGCAGTGGAAATGGGCGCGATCCTGGCCCGCCTGCCGGAAGAAGGCCGCACCCATTTGCGCGCCTATGCCCGCGACATCGGCCTCGCGTTCCAGATCGCCGACGACCTGCTCGACCACGAAGGGGACGAGGGCAAGGCCGGCAAGGCGCTGCGCAAGGATGCCGGGCAGGGCAAGGCCACCTTTGTCAGCCTGATGGGTGCCGAGAAGGCACGGGAACAGGCCCGTGCGCTGTCCGATCAGGCGGTGGGCCACCTGGCCAATCACGGATCGGAAGCGGAACTGCTGCGCGCCCTGGCCCGCTACATCGTAGAGCGCGATCACTGACCATGACCACACGCATCGGCCTCTATCCCGGCACGTTCGACCCGGTGACTCTGGGCCACACCGATATTATCCGCCGCGGGTCCAAGCTGGTTGACCGGCTGATCATCGGCGTGACCACCAATCCGTCGAAGGATCCGATGTTCACGCCGGAAGAACGGATGGAAATGGTCCGCGCCGAAGTGGCCGGGCTGGGCCTCGACAATGTCGAGGTGAAGGGGTTCAACGCCCTGCTGATGAAATTCGCGGAAAAAGAAGGCGCCAGCATGATCGTGCGCGGCCTGCGCGCGGTGGCGGACTTCGAATACGAATACCAGATGGCCGGGATGAACCAGCAGATCAACAGCGGCATCGAAACCGTATTCCTGATGGCGGACGTTTCCCTGCAACCCATCGCCAGCAAGCTGGTGAAGGAAATTGCCCTGTTCGGCGGCGAAGTTGCGCCGTTCGTCAGCCCCTCGGTGCGCGACCAGGTGGTGGCGCGGGTGGAAAAACTCGGCCGCCGGGGTGATCTGTAAGCCGTTCATTGCGCTGACAGCGCCGGGCCGGTAGGGCGGCGCTCAGCAATTGCAGGATCCGCATTCCACGATGATCAAACGTCTTGTTCCCGCGGCCTTGGCCCTGACCGCTGCTTTCGCGTTTACCGGGGCCGCCTTTGCCCAGGATGCCGCGCCCGCCGCGCCGCAGGTTCCGATGATTTCGTTCATGGCCGATGGCCCTGACGGCAAGATCAAGCGTGAAGCCCGGCTCTCGGTCGATTTCGACCAGACGCATGATCTGGAAAACATCCTGCTGCTGGACCTGTCCAACGGCCGCCGCGTGGCAATCCGCCTGATGCCGGACTGGGCGCCCGCCCATGTCGAACGGATCAAGCTGCTGGCCCGCCAAGGGTTTTATGACGGCAACAAGTTCCACCGCGTGATTGATGGCTTCATGTCGCAGACCGGCGATCCGACCGGCACTGGCCAGGGCGGGTCCGACCTGCCGGACCTGGCGGCTGAGTTCAACCCGCTGCCCCACGTGCGCGGCACCGTGTCGATGGCCCGCGCGCAGGACAAGAACAGCGCCAACAGCCAGTTCTTCCTCGTCTTCTATCCGCGTTTTTCGCTCGACAAGACCTACACCAACTTCGGCCGCGTGATTGCCGGGATGGATGCGGTGGACGCGATCGAACGGGGCGAACCGCCCGCCAACCCGACCTATATCGTCCAGGCCAGCATTGCAGCGGATGGCAAGCCGCAGAAAATGCCGCCGGCACCCTCGGAAGTTCCGGCACCGACGCTGAACCTTTCGGGCAGTGTGCTGACCCCGGCTGGCAATTAAGGGCGGGTAACCGGGCTTCCCCTTGCGGGCCTGAACGCCTAACGGCGCGCCATGCGCGTTGACCTGTTTGATTTCGACCTTCCGCCTGAACGGATAGCCTTGCGCCCGGCGCGCCCGCGTGATGCGGCGCGGATGCTGGTGGTGCCGGCCACCGGTGCCTTTGGCGATGGCCAGGTGCGTGACCTGCCGCAACTGCTGCGCCGGGGCGACGTGCTGGTGTTCAACGACACTCGCGTGATCCCGGCCCAGCTGGAAGGCCGCCGGGGAGAAGCGCGGATCGGCGCAACCTTGCACAAGCGCATCGATCTGCGCCGCTGGCAGGCCTTTGTCCGCAATGGAAAGCGACTGCGCGAAGGCGATACGGTGGAATTTCCGGCTGGAGTTTCCGCCCTGGCCGAAGCGCGCCATCCCGATGGCAGCTGGACCCTGGCCTTCGCCGGGGATGAGCCAGTGGAACTGCTGCTGGAACGGGCGGGGCAAATGCCCCTGCCGCCCTACATCGCCGGCAAGCGCGGCACGGACGAGGCCGACCTGGCCGATTACCAGACGATGTTCGCCAATGAACCGGGCGCCGTTGCCGCCCCCACGGCCGCACTGCACTTCACGCCGGACTTGCTGGCCGCACTGGATGCCGCCGGGATCGGCCGCGAAATTCTCACGCTCCACGTCGGGGCGGGGACGTTCCTGCCGGTCAAGGCAGACGACACCACCGACCATGCGATGCACGCAGAATGGGGCCGGATCGAAGCTGACGTCGCCGGGCGGCTGAACGCCGTGCGCGCTGGTGGGGGCAGGGTGATCGCGGTTGGCACCACCTCGCTCCGCCTGCTCGAAAGCGCCACCGGGGAAGACGGGGTGATCCAACCATTTGCCGGCGATACCTCGATTTTCATCACCCCCGGCTATCGCTTCCGCGCAATTGACGGGTTGATGACCAATTTCCACTTGCCCAAATCGACCCTGTTCATGCTCGTTTCCGCGCTGATGGGGCTGGACCGGATGCAGGCCGCTTATGCCCATGCCATTGCGGAAGAGTACCGGTTTTACAGTTACGGCGATTCCAGCTTGCTGCTGCCGGAATAGGGGCACCGCACCTTAGCTGCGAATTGCTTGGCCGGTTACCTTGTAAAACCTGCACCACGCGCCAATTTGGCCCGCGTGAGCGAACCGATTCTAGACATCCGCAACTTGTCCAAGACCTACAAGGGCGGCACAACCGCGCTTGGCGGGGTGGACCTGCAAATCAACCGTGGCGAAATTTTCGCCCTGCTGGGGCCGAATGGCGCGGGCAAGACCACGCTGATCGGTGCGGTGTGTGGTCTGGTGCGGCCCAGTGGGGGCACCATCACCGCCTTCGGGCAGGACATGGGCCGCCATTGGCGCAGCTTGCGCAGCCGCATCGGGCTGGTGCCGCAGGAACTCAGTTTCGACATGTTCGACAAGGTGATCCGGCAGGTGCGCTTTTCACGCGGGATGTTCGGCTGCCCGCCGGATGAAGCGCGGGTGGAAGAAGTGCTCCGCTCGCTGAGCCTGTGGGACAAGCGCGATGAACCGATCCGCGCCCTGTCCGGCGGGATGAAGCGCCGGGTAATGATCGCCAAGGCGCTGAGCCACGATCCGGAACTGCTGTTCCTGGACGAACCCACTGCCGGGGTCGATGTCGGCCTGCGCCGCGATATGTGGGCCCAGATCGCGGAATTGCGCGCGCGTGGTACCACTATCATCCTGACCACCCATTACATCGAGGAGGCCGAGGAAATGGCCGACCGCGTGGGGGTGATCAACAAGGGCAAGGTGCTGCTGGTGGACGACAAGGCGGCGATCATGGCCAAGCTGGGGCGGACCGAAGCACGGATCGCCCTGGCGGCTCCGCTGGCCGCCCTGCCACCTGCTTTGGCGGCCTATCCCCTCGGGCTGGAGGATGGTGGCACCACGTTGCATTATCGCGGCGGTGACGGCACCGGGAAGGGCAAGCAGGAAGTGGCCGCACTGGTGAAGGCGCTGGTGCAGGCAGGGATCGAATTCACCGCCATCGACACTGCCGAAAGCAGCCTGGAACAGATCTTCGTCGGCCTGGTCGAACAGGGCCAGCAGGAGCAGGCGGCATGACCCTGAATTTGCGCGGCGCCCTGGCGATCTTCAAGAATGAACTGATGCGGGCGTTCCGCACGGTATTCGGATCGATCCTGTCCCCGGTTCTGACCACATCGCTCTATTTCATCGTCTTTGGCGCGGCCATTGGCGGGCGGATCAACGAAATCGGCGGTGTGTCCTACGGCGCGTTCATCGTTCCCGGCCTGCTGATGCTGACCCTGCTTTCCGAAAGCACCAGCAACGCCAGCTTCGGCATTTACATGCCGCGCTTCACCGGCGGGATTTACGAACTGCTGTCGGCCCCGATCGGTTTTGTTGAAACGCTGATCGGCTTTGTCGGGGCGGCAGCGGCGAAATCGCTTATCCTGGCGGCGATCATTCTGACCACGGCGACCTTCTTCGTGGATTATTCCATCGCCCATCCGTTCTGGGCCTTGGGCTATATCATGCTGGTTTCGGCCAGTTTTTCCCTGTTCGGTTTTCTGCTGGGCATCTGGGCCGACGGGTTCGAGAAGTTGCAGATCGTGCCAATGCTGATCCTCACCCCGCTGACCTTCCTGGGTGGCACTTTCTATTCCATTGATATGCTGGGTGAACCCTGGCGCACGGTCGCACTGTTCAACCCGATCGTCTATCTGGTGAACGGCCTGCGCTGGACTTTCACCGGTGCTTCCGATTTCCCCATCGGCCTGTCGCTGGCGATGACGCTGGGCTTCATGGCCTTGTGCACCACGGCCATCGGCCTGATTTTCCGCACTGGCTGGCGCCTGCGCGAATGAACCGTTAACGCGGCGCGCATGGACAGGTTCACGTTTTCCATCGCCGCGACTGACGGCAAGGCCCGCACCGGCACCATCAAGATGCGCCGGGGCGAACTCCGCACGCCGGCGTTCATGCCGGTTGGTACTGCAGCCACGGTCAAGGCGATGAAGCCGCAGACCGTGCGGGCAACCGGGGCGGACATTATCCTTGGCAACACCTACCACCTGATGCTGCGCCCCGGCGCGGAACGGGTGGCGCGGCTGGGCGGGCTGCACCGGTTCATGAACTGGGATCGCCCGATCCTGACCGACAGCGGCGGCTACCAGGTGATGAGCCTGAGCGACCTGCGCAAGCTGACCGAACAGGGGGTGGAGTTCCGCAGCCACCTCGACGGATCGAAGCACATGCTGACGCCGGAACGGTCGATGGAAATCCAGCGCCTGTTGGGATCTGACATCGTCATGGCGTTTGACGAATGCCCCCGCGCCGACCGGCCGCGCGACGAAATTGCCGCTTCGATGGAACTGTCGATGCGCTGGGCCAAACGCAGCCGCGACGGGTTCGACAGTGGCGGAGAGCATGCGGAAGGCGCGGCGCTGTTCGGCATCCAGCAGGGCGCGCTGGACGAAGACCTGCGGCGCATTTCCGCGCAAAAGCTGACCGAAATCGGCTTTGACGGTTACGCCGTGGGCGGGCTGGCCGTGGGCGAAGGGCAGGAGGCAATGTTCGCCACGCTCGATTTCGCCCCCGATATGCTGCCGCAGGATCGCCCGCGATACCTGATGGGTGTCGGCAAACCTGACGACCTTGTAGGGGCTGTCGAACGCGGTATCGACATGTTCGATTGCGTGCTGCCCACCCGGTCAGGCCGCAACGGACAGGCCTTCACATGGCTGGGGCCGGTGAACCTGCGCAACGCGCGCCATGCGGAAGACAGCGCCCCGCTGGACGAACAGTGCCCCTGCGATGCCTGCAGCAACTATTCCCGCGCTTACCTGCACCATTTGCAAAAATCGGGCGAAATTCTCGGCGCGATGCTGGTGACGGAACACAACCTGACCTTTTACCAGCAACTGATGCAGGCGATGCGTGATGCGATTGCCGCCGGGCAGTTCGCGACATTCGCGGCCCGCTTCCGGCGCGATTACCTTTCGGCCTGATCGGGCACTTCGGCGGTTTCCAGACGGGTCCCCTTGTAGGCGATGAACCGCCCGCTGCGCGGGTCCAGGAAGCCTGCGCCGATGGCATCGGCGAAGCGTTTGGCGAGGTCGAGATCGGCGTACCATTTGCCGATGCGGTGCGGGGTGACGAAACGAAATCTGGTCATTGTCCCGGCATAACGACGCTTGGCTCCACGGGTTCCATGCGTTTGAATGAGCCGGACAACAACTTTACCCGCCCGTCTGCCGGGTGTGTCGGCCATCTCCCTTTACTTGCCCGAAATGTCGCGGATGGGGCCCGTCCAAGTATTGGTTTCGCAAAAGCAACCACACCCGCAGCATTACCACTTCCATGGTCGACGCAATTTGGTAGCTTTAAACAAGCAGAACATCTGCGCGCAGGTAAATTCTGGCGATTCAAGGGGGCAGGAATGGTGTTGAAGTGGCGAGCGCGGCTGATGGCTGGCGCGATGATGGCCGTGGTCTGTTCGCTGCCGGTTGCCGCCACTGGCCAGACCCCGCCGTCCGCAGCAACCGATACCCCGCAAGCCAATTCCACCGCGCAACTGGTCAACCTGGCCCGCCGGTTCGGATCGCGCGGCAGCGTGTTGCAGATCAGCCTTTCGCCTTCCGGTCGGCAGGTCGCCTTCATCTCCCCGCTCCCCGGCGCGCGGGAACAGGTGGAAGTGGTCAGCATGGATGGAGGAAAGCCCAAGGTCGTCATGGTTGTCGACCAGGAAGGGGGCAATCTGGCCTGGTGCCGCTGGGTAACCGAAGAAAACCTGGTCTGCGGGATGCGCGGGACGGCGCCGATGGGCGACCAGATCATCGGTTTCAGCCGCCTGTTCTCGGTCCGGGCGGATGGTTCGGGTTCGAAGCTGCTGTCCGTCGATGAAGGGCATCGTGCGCTGGGCCCGATCCAGTTCGGGGGCGACATCCTGGCTTTCGACGTCAAGGGGCAGCCCGGACAGGTGTTGATGTCACGCCAGTACGTGCCCGATTTCCGCACCGGATCACTGATCGGCAACGAGGTTTCCGGGATCGGCGTGGAAATTGTCGACGTTGGCACCCTGCGGCGCAGGCAATATGAAAGCCCGCGCGAAGGCATTGCCGGCTATATTGCCGATGAAGAAGGCGTGTTGCGCGTCCTCGCCAGCTACAGCCGCAATTCACGCGGATATGTGCGCGGGGACATGAAGTACTCGTTCCAGCGCAAGGGTAAGGAAGCCTACGAACCGCTGCCGATCCCGCCAACCATCACGGATTTTGACGTCTACGCGGTGGATTCCGCGCATGACCGGGCGATCGTCATGGGCCGCCAGGATGGCTTCATGCGGCTGTTTTCAGTTGCTCTTGATGGCAGTGGCAAGATTGAAACCCTGCTGGCGCAGGATGGCTTTGACGTGGACCAGCTGGTCCGTATCGGCCGCCTGAACCGGGTCGTCGGGGCCGGCTTTGCCACGGACCGGCGGCAGGTCCAGTATTTCGATCCGGAGCTGAGCAAGCTGCTGACAACCCTGGAAAAGGCGCTTGGCGGCAAGGGTGTTCTGGAAGTCGTTGACGCCAGCGCTGACGAGGCCCGGTTGCTGTTGATCCATCGCAGCGATGTAAATCCCGGCGTCGCCTACCTTTACGACAAGGCCACGCGCCAATTGCAGGAAGTGCTGCCGCTGCGGGCGCAACTGGACGGCCTGCCGTTGTCGACCATGCGGGCAGTCAGTTACAAGGCAGCTGACGGGACGATGATCCCGGCATACCTGACCCTGCCTCCCGGCAAATCGGATGCCCGCGGGCTTCCGGCCATCGTCATGCCCCACGGCGGGCCCGAAGCGCGGGACGAATGGGGCTTTGACTGGATGGCGCAGTTCTATGCCCAGCGCGGCTTTGCCGTGTTGCAGCCGAATTTCCGAGGTTCTTCCGGTTATGGGGAGGCCTGGCTGATGGAAAACGGGATCAAGAACTGGTCCACCGCTGTGGGTGACGTGAACGATGCCGGGCGCTGGCTGGTGCAGGAAGGGATCGCCGATCCAGCCCGGCTGGCGGTGGTTGGCTGGTCCTATGGCGGTTATGCCGCGCTGTTGGCAGCGGTGACCGATCCTGCCCTGTACAAGGGCGTGGTGGCCATCGCGCCCCTGACCGATCTCGACCAGTTGCGGCAGGATTCACGGAATTTTGCCAACTATCCGGAAGTGTCGGCCTACCTCGGCAGCGGCAGCAACCTTGACCGTGGTTCACCCACCAAGCAGGCCGCGCGGATCACGGCACCGGTGATGCTGGTCCACGGTACGCGGGACCAGGCAGTGCGTTTCCGCCATTCCGAACTGATGGCCGATGCGCTGCGCGACACTGGCCATCCGGGCAAGTTCACCCGGTTCGAAGGATTGGACCATGCCCTGTACGATTCCGAAGCACGGGCACAGCTGCTGGCCGAAAGCGACGTGTTCCTGAATGAAGCTTTCGCCAGGCCCTGACGGGAAGCACCTGCCAAGCACCACGAAAAAGGGCGGCCCCGCGGGACCGCCCTTTGAATTCGTCGGAAAGAACCGATCAGCGCGAATAGAATTCGACGACCAGGTTCGGTTCCATCGTCACCGGGTAGGGCACTTCGTCCAGCGTCGGAACGCGGGCGAAGGTGGCCTTTTCAGCGCCGTCGACGGAAACATATTCCGGCACGTCACGTTCCGGCAGGCTCTGCGCTTCGGCGACCAGGGCCATTTCCTTGGCCTTGGCACCCAGGCTGATCACGTCGCCCGGCAGCACCTTGCGGCTGGCGATGTTGCACTTCACGTCGTTGACGCGAATGTGGCCGTGGCTGACCAACTGGCGGGCAGCGAAGATGGTCGGCGCGAACTTGGCGCGGTACACGATCATGTCCAGGCGCTGTTCCAGCAGACCAATCAGGTTCTGGCCGGTATCGCCCTTCATCGCGGCAGCCTTCTTGTAGGTCGCCTTGAACTGCTTTTCGGTCACGTCGCCGTAGTAACCCTTGAGCTTCTGCTTGGCCCGCAGCTGCAAGCCGAAGTCGCTCATCTTGCCCTTGCGGCGCTGGCCATGCTGGCCCGGGCCGTAGGAACGGCGGTTCACCGGGGAATTCGGACGGCCCCAGATGTTCTCGCCCATACGCCGGTCGAGTTTATGCTTGGCGCTTTTGCGCTTCGACATCGTGTGTCTCCATTTGCTGGACAGGCCCCCCGGACAATCCGGAGTCTCTGCCATTGAACCCGGCACTGCACCGATGGACCAGATATCCATCGCGGCCGCCGCTTCACCGGGATGCGGGGCCAATCGAAACCGCTCCTTGAGGCGCGGGGTCGAAGTGAAGCGGGGCCTTTATCAGCACCCGCGCAGAAAGCAACCGCCTATCGGCGTCTACTCGTCATCGCCATCGGCCGGGCCGCGCGGAGTCTTGCCCAGGGTGCTCAGCACGCCGCGCATGGTGCGCACTTCCAGGTGGTTCCAGCCCGGCTTGGTCAGCACGGTCCGCAGGGTACGGCGGGCAGCCTCGGCCTTGGATACAGTGCGGTAATAGCCGCGCGGGGTAATCAGCTGTTCGAAATGCTCGATCAATCCCTCCAGATCCTCCTGCGGGGCAGGGGGGAGCAATTCTTCCATCGTGGGCTGGGGGAAATTACGGGTTTTCGACCATTCGTAGGCGCACAGGATCACCGCCTGCGCCAGGTTGAGCGAGGAGAACTCCGGGTTTACCGGAACGGTCAGGATCGCGCGGGCGAGGGCGACGTCTTCCGCTTCCAGCCCGGATCGTTCCGGCCCGAACAGTATTGCACTGCGCCCCTGCGCGCCGTGAATTTCACGCGCAGCCTCGTCCGGACCGACCACCGGCTTGGTCACCCCGCGCTTGCGCACAGTGGTGGCATAGACATGGGAACAGTCAGCCACGGCTTCGGCAGTCGTGGCAAAGACTCTGGCATCGTGTAGCACACGGTCCGCCCCGCTGGCAGCAGGCCCGGCGGCCGGGTTGGGCCAACCATCGCGCGGTTCCACCAGGCGCATCTCGGCCAGCCCGAAATTGAGCATCGCCCGCGCCGCCTTGCCGATATTTTCGCCCAGTTGCGGGCGCACGAGCACGATAATCGGGGCTTCAGCCACCGCTCACATCCCGCACTGCGCTGGCGAATTCTTCGAAATCGCGCGCTTCAGAAAAGTCGCGGTAAACGCTGGCGAACCGGATGTAGGCGACGGAATCGATCCCGCGCAGGCCGTCCATCACCATTTCCCCGATCTGGGACGATGGCACTTCGCTTTCGCCCGAAACCTCGACCTGGCGCTGGATGCCAGACACCAGCTGGTCGATCCGTTCCTGGTCCACCCCGCGCTTGCGGCAGGCGAGGGCGACCGAATATTCGATCTTGCCGCGGTCAAAGGGTTCGCGCCGACCTTCGCTCTTCACCACCGTCACTTCCCGCAACTGGATGCGTTCGAATGTAGTGAACCGCGCACCGCAGCCTTCGCACTGGCGACGGCGGCGGATGGCGGTGTTGTCTTCGGTCGGGCGCGAATCCTTTACCTGGCTGTCGTCATGCGCGCAAAAGGGGCAACGCATCGCTTAGGGGCGCAGCCGCTTGTACAGCATGAACCCGGCACCGGCGACGAGGCCAAGTGGCCAGCTGACCACCGGCAACAGCGCGCCAGCCACCGCACCCACGGCAGCGCCGGTCAGCACCGGCTTGGTCGAAGGATGGGCCATGCCTTCCTTCGCCATGCCTTTGATTTCGGTCGTGGCCTGACCCAGCAGATCGTTGTTACCTGGTTCGTTCGGATTGGTCACAGATGCCTCCCGGGATAGACAGGGAACGCTTCGCACAGTTCCGCCACGCGGCGACGGACGCTTTCTTCGACCTGGGCATCGCCTTCATCGCCATTGCGACGCATCCCTTCAACCACTTCGGCGATCAGGCCGGCAATGGTGCGGAATTCGGCCGGGCCAAACCCGCGGGTGGTGCCCGCCGGGGTGCCGAGGCGTACGCCGCTGGTCTTCGCAGGCGGCAGCGGATCGAACGGGATGGCGTTCTTGTTGCAGGTGAGGAAAGCGCGATCGAGGCCCTTTTCCGCTGCCTTGCCGCTGACCTGCTTGCTCGACAGGTCGAGCAGCATCAGATGGTTGTCGGTGCCGCCCGACACGGTCGGCAGCCCGGCTTCGGCCAGGGCACTGGACAGCGCCTTGGCATTTTCGACAACCGACTGGGCATAGATCCGGAATTCCGGCCGCAGCGCTTCGCCAAAGGCAACCGCCTTGCCCGCGATCACGTGCATCAGCGGGCCGCCCTGCATCCCCGGGAAGACGGCGGTGTTGAACTTCTTCGCCAGCACCTCGTCATTGGTCAGGATGATGCCCGACCGCGGGCCGCGCAGGCTCTTGTGCGTGGTGCTGGTGACCACGTGGGCGTGCGGGAACGGGCTGGGGTGGGCACCCCCGGCAACCAGGCCGGAGAAGTGCGACATATCGGCCAGCAGGTATGCGCCCACTTCATCCGCAATGGCGCGGAAAGCGGCGAAGTCCCAGTGGCGGGGATAGGCAGTGGCGCCGCAGATGATCAGCTTGGGCTGGCATTCCAGCGCCAGCTTGCGGACTTCGTCCATGTCTATCAGGCTGTCTTCACGGCGCACGCCGTAAGGCACGGCGTTGAACCACTTGCCGCTCATGTTCACCGGCGAACCGTGGGTCAGGTGCCCGCCGCTGGCGAGATCGAGGCCCATGAAGGTATCGCCGGGATTGAGCAGGGCGAGGAACACGGCCTGGTTCATCTGGCTGCCCGAATTGGGCTGCACATTGGCGAAATCACAGCCGAACAGCTGCTTGGCGCGTTCGATGGCCAGCAGTTCCACTTCGTCGGCATAGTCGCAGCCGCCGTAATAGCGGCGGCCGGGATAACCTTCGGCGTACTTGTTGGTGAACACGCTGCCGGTGGCTTCCAGCACGGCCGGGCTGGCGATGTTTTCCGAAGCGATCAGTTCGATCCGGTCGCGCTGGCGGCCGAGTTCGCGGCCGATGATGGCGGCGACTGCGGGATCGGCCTCTTCCAGGCTGTCATGCCAGAAACGCTGGAGCGGATCGGCGGAATGGGTGGCGGGTGCAGTGCTCATGTCAGGAACCTTGGGAAGATCGTGAAAGCTTGTCGACGCGGGCCTGGTGGCGGCCGCCTTCGAAGTCGGTGTTGAGGAATGCGGTCACGCAGGCCTTGGCCATGTCGATACCGGTCAACCGTGCGCCGAGGGCAATGGCATTGGCATCGTTATGCTCCCGCGCCAGAGCGGCAGAGAGCGGTTCCGAAACCAGCGCGCAACGCACCGCCGGGTTGCGGTTGACGGCGATCGAAATGCCGATCCCCGACCCGCACAAGGCGATACCTCGGTCGGTCACGCCGGTCGCAATGGCTTCACCCAGCTTGTAGCCGAAGTCGGGATAATCGACGCGATCGGCGCTGTCCGGGCCGAGATCGGTCACGTCATGGCCCGATTCGCGCAGCCATGCGCAGAGTTCTGCTTTCAGGTCGAAGGCGGCATGGTCGGATGCGAGGGCGATCTTCATGGGCGCCACATAGTGACTTGCAGCCCCGGGTGCCACCGCAAAAGGGCTTTGTCCCCCATCAACCACGCTATAGGCTGTGGGCATGACCGAACATGACTACCACCGCTACATCCAGGCCTTCAACGCGCGGGACTACGCCACGCTGGAGACGTTCTTCACCGACGATTTCGTGCTGGAGAACGCGGGCTTCCGGGTGGCAGGGAAACAGGCGTTCCGCGATTTTTACGCCTTCTTCCACGATTATTGCCGGGAAGAAGTGGTGTTCAAGGGGTTCTATCCCGGCAATCCGGGGCCGAACGGGCCGGGATTTGTGTCCAACGTGGTGATCCGTTTCACCGGGCTGAAAGATCTGTCACCCGAAGTCCTGGCGGAGCAGGGCTATTCCGGAATGTCCACCGTGCCCAAGGACGTCAGCGTGGATGTGGAATTCCTGATCCTGTACCTGCTGAACGATACGGGCAAGATCCGCTTCATCAAGGGCGCGGTCTGGGTGCCGGCAGTATCGGGGGCTTAATTATCGCCTGATCGCTGGCGATCGGCTTCATCCAGCGCGGCGATCAACGCATCGAAGCGGTTATCCTGCTCGACGGGGAAAACCTGTTTCAAGCTGCTGCCCAGCATTCGCAGGTGCACCTTGGTCAACAAGCCTATCGCGATGATCGGTTCACGGTCCACTTCAACATATGTCCCTGCGTTTGTCTGGTTCATTCGCAATGAGTGGGGGGCAACAAGTATCCGCACTATTCGACGAACCGAATGGGAACGGGCCACCGGCGTGACCGGCAAATGGGCGCGGTGGGAACAATGCGGGCCGTATGGGTGGAAATTCGTCACCACCGCGCCGCCCTCGTCACTGCGAGTCGCTAGGGGCTGTGTGAGAAGTTAGCGGCACCCGGCACCGCTACGCAAAAAGGGCCCCGGAAACCCGGAGCCCTTCGAAAAACCACGCTGGACCGGTTACTGGTCCAGGAAGCTGCGCATCTTGCGGCTGCGGCTCGGGTGCTTGAGCTTGCGCAGCGCCTTTGCCTCGATCTGGCGGATACGTTCACGGGTCACGCTGAACTGCTGGCCGACTTCTTCCAGCGTGTGGTCGGTGTTCATGCCGATGCCGAAACGCATCCGCAGCACACGTTCTTCACGCGGGGTCAGGCTGGCGAGGACGCGGGTGACCGTTTCCTTCAGGTTGGCCTGGATCGCGGCATCCACCGGGATGATCGCGTTCTTGTCTTCGATGAAATCACCCAGATGGCTGTCTTCTTCGTCGCCGATGGGCGTTTCGAGGGAGATCGGTTCCTTGGCGATCTTCATCACCTTGCGAACCTTTTCCAGCGGCATGGAAAGGCGTTCGGCCATTTCTTCCGGCGTCGGTTCGCGGCCTTGTTCGTGCAGGAACTGGCGGCTGGTGCGCACCAGTTTGTTGATCGTTTCGATCATGTGCACCGGAATACGGATGGTACGCGCCTGGTCCGCGATGGACCGGGTGATCGCCTGCCGGATCCACCAGGTGGCATAAGTGCTGAACTTGTACCCGCGGCGATATTCGAACTTGTCGACCGCCTTCATCAGCCCGATGTTCCCTTCCTGGATCAGATCCAGGAATTGCAGGCCGCGATTGGTGTATTTCTTGGCGATGGAAATCACCAGGCGCAGGTTCGCCTCGACCATTTCCTTCTTGGCGATGCGCGCTTCGCGTTCGGCCTTCTGCACCATGTTAACGATGCGGCGGAATTCGTTCAGGCTCATGCCCGTGGCAGAAGCGATGTCGGCGATTTCGGCGCGGATGCGCTCCACGCCGTCCGCTTCGTTTTCAACGAAGGCGGCCCACTTCTTGTCCTTCTTGGCCATCGAGCCAAGCCAGGCTTCGTCCAATTCCTTGCCGACATAGCTGGCCAGGAAATCGGCGCGCTTCACCTTGTGGCGCTCGGCCAGGCGCAGCATCTGCCCGCCCAGCGTGGTCAGCCGGCGATTGAAGGCATAGAGGTTGTCGACCAGGTATTCGATCTTGGTCGCGTGGAAGCGCACGCTTTCGACTTCGGCGGTCAGCTGATCGCGCAGGTCTTCGTACTTGCGTTCCTTGGCTGCCGGGAAATCATCCCCGCGGCCATGCAGGTCCACGCGTTCGGCCTGGATCTTTTCAAACTTGCGGAACAGGTCGGTGATGCGGGCAAACCGTTCCAGCGCATCGGGCTTCAGCGCCGCTTCCATCTGGGCGAGGGAGAGGGTGTTGTCTTCCTCTTCCTCTTCCTCGCGGCGGCGCGGGGTGCCTTCGCCGTCCTCGTCCTCGTCGTTGGAGGCTTCTTCTTCCTCGGGCTCTTCTTCTTCCTTGAACGAAGGGCCGGCGGTTGCTTCGCTGATTTCGCCGCCGTCGTCGTCCTCGGCACCCTCTTCCATCTTTTCGACGGGGGGTTCCTTGGACAGCATCGCATCCAGGTCGAGGATTTCGCGCAGCTGCATTTCGCCGGCGTTCAGTGCTTCGGACCACTGGATGATGGCGTGGAAGGTGATCGGGCTTTCGCACAGGCCCATGATCATCGTGTCACGGCCGGCTTCGATCCGCTTGGCGATGGCGATTTCGCCTTCGCGGCTGAGCAGTTCCACCGCGCCCATTTCACGCAGGTACATCCGCACCGGATCATCGGTGCGTTCGCCGGTGGTGTCCTTGCGCTTCTTTTCGGGGACGTTCTGCGACGCTTCGTCGCCGACATCCTCGACTTCGTCTTCCGCGTCATCGGCGGCCGCGTCTTCGGAATCGTCATCCTCGTCCGCAGCATCTTCGTCGTTCTCGACGATGTTGACGCCCATTTCGCTGATCGCGGACATCACGTCTTCGATCTGGTCGGTCGACATCTGGTCCTGCGGCAGGGCCTCGTTCAGTTCGTCCACGGTGATGTAACCGCGGCGCTTGGCCTTCGCGAGCAGCTTCTTGATCGACGCTTCGTTGAGGTCGATCAGCGGTGCATCGTCGTTCTGGGTGTTGTCTTCGTCAGACGCCATGTTTTCTGCTTCAATCCGTGTCTGGGCCGCCATCCGGAGAACCGGCAGCAGCGGAATTCTGCACCTGCGTTGCCGCAGCGGCGGCGCGTTTGCGAGCCATGTGCCCGACTCGCGACTCGATTTCCAGCATTCGTTTCCGCAGCCGTTGCTGCTCCGCGATTGCGCCTTCCGGGTCGCTGTCGAATCGGGCCGTAGCCTGTTTCATGGCAGCGGCAACCGCTGGCCTTTCGACCAGCAGGGCGACCGCTTCCGTCAATTCCTCGCGCGCCGCGACCGGATCGATGCCTTCGGACAGGAAGGCGTAGGGATTATCCTGGGGCGTAGTTTGGAAACTGGTGCCCGATATGGGGGCCTGTCCGCCGCTTTCAACCACATGCGACAGTGCAATCAACGCATCGACTGCTGGCGCGAGCGCAGGTTCCAGTCGCGCCAGGTCAAGCAGCGCTTCCAGATGGCGGGCAATTTCGTGCGGATGGCGGGTCAGGCCCGCCAGCACGGCCTGGGTCAGGCGATCGCGGAATTTGCCCGACATGATCTGCTGGATGGCCTTGCGGTTTTCCGCATTCAAGGTGGTCGGACCATCCCGGAAATCGCGCCCCTTGCCCGCCCTGGGGGTGAAAGCGGGGCGGGGCGGGCGGTCAGGCCGGGGCGGGAAGGCGAAATCGGAAAACCGTTCCAACCATTCGCGGCGGTACATCGCCTTGATGTCCGGATCCTGGATCGCATCGGCATGAGCCAGCAAGCGCGCCTTCAGCCCGGCCTTGTCTTCGGGGGAGGTGAGGGGGGCGGCATCGCGCTCCGCCTGCCAGATGGTGTCCAGCAGGCCGGCCGGTTCTGCCAGCAACTGTTCAATCGCGTCACGCCCCCGGGCCTTGATCAGGTCATCCGGGTCCATCCCGGCGGGCAGGCTGACGAATTGCAACGTATGGCCGGGGCGCAGCATCGGCAGGGCGCGGGTCGCGGCGCGCATTGCCGCACGCTTGCCCGCCGCATCGCCATCGAAACACAGCACCGGCCGGTCGACCATCCGCCACAGCAGTTCGATCTGCTGTTCGGTCAGCGCGGTGCCCATCGGGGCCACGGCTTCGGCAATCCCGGCAGCGGCCAGGGCAATCACGTCCATGTACCCTTCCACCACCACCACCCGGTCCGTCTTGCGACTGGCGGCCCCGGCGCGGTGCAGGTTGTACAGGGTGCGCCCTTTGTCGAACAAAGGGGTATCGGGCGAATTCAGGTACTTGGGAGCGTCGGTTTTGGTCTTGTCGAGGATCCGGCCACCAAAGGCGATCACCCGCCCGCGTGCATCCTGGATCGGCAGCATCAACCGGTCACGGAACCGGTCGTAGGGTTCCTTGCCTTCGACCGTGATCCTCAGGCCCGCTTCTTCCAGCAGGGCCGGATCGAACCGGGCGAGCGCCGTGGCCATCGCCGTGCGGCTGTCCGGTGCGAAGCCGAAGCCGAATTCCTTGCAGATCGCCGCGCTGAACCCGCGCGACTTCAGGTAATCGGCGGCGCGGGCCCCTTCTGGCGAGACAAGCTTTTCCACGAACCAGCCCTGCGCCGCTTCCATGACGTCATTCAGGGTGATGCGCCGTTCGGCCTTCTGCGCCTCACGCGGGTCGGCGGCGGGGACTTCCATCCCCGCTTGCGCCGCCAGTTCCTTGACCGCATCCATGAAGCCCAGGCCCCGCTGGTCTGTCATCCAGCGGATCACATCGCCATGCGCCCCGCAGCCGAAGCAGTGGTAAAACCCCTTCTGGTCATTGACCGTGAAGCTGGGCGATTTTTCATCGTGGAACGGGCAGCAGGCTTTCCATTCATGCCCTGACTTCTGCAACTTGGTCGTACGCATGATCACGCCCGAAAGCGTGACCCGCGCGCGCAGTTCATCGAGAAATTGGGGGGAAAGGGCCATCGGGGTGCTTAGGAAAGCGCCGCCTTCACCAGCCCGCTGGCCTTGCTCATGTCCAGCTGGGTGCCGTGGCGGGCTTTCAGTTCGGCCATGACCTTGCCCATTTCCTTGATCCCGGTCGCGCCCAGTTCCGCCTTGATCGCTTCGATCGCGGCAGTCGTTTCCGCTTCACCCATCTGGGCCGGCATGAATTCCTCGATCACGGCCAGCTCGGCCTTTTCGACCGCAGCCAGTTCATCGCGCCCGCCCTGTTCGAACATGGTGATCGATTCGCGGCGCTGCTTGGCCATTTTCTGCAAGGTGTCGATCACCAGCGCATTGTCTTCCAGCGGCTGGCTGGAGGTCCGCTGTTCGATATCGCGGTCCTTGATCTTGGCGGCGATCAACCGCAGCGCGGCAGTGCGATCTTTCTCGCCCGCTTTCATCGCGGTGATCGTGGCCTGCTTGATCTGGTCCCTCAGCATGATGATATTTCCGACTTTCCTGTGGATGGTTGCCGCCGAAGCGACGAAACGTGGCCATTAGCCGAAGATCGGCACAAGCGACAGCTTGACGGGTCGGGGCCAGAGGTCTAGCCGCCACCCCTTAGCAAACATCACGAAAAACTCTTGTAACGGAGCGCCCCATTGGCCGACCCCGCCACTTCGCACGCGCCGCCTGAAGGCGCGACGGGAGTCCTCGTACTCGCAGACGGAACTGTCGTCTGGGGTAGGGGCTTCGGTGCTTCGGGCAGTGCAGTTGGGGAGGTGTGTTTCAACACCGCCATGACCGGCTATCAGGAAGTGCTGACCGATCCCAGCTACGCTGCGCAGATCGTCACTTTCACGTTCCCGCATATCGGCAACGTCGGCACCAATGCGGAAGATTTCGAGTCGGCCGTGGATGGCGCGGTTGGCTGCGTGGTGCGCGAAGATGTGACCCACAGCTCCAACTTCCGCTCCAGCGTCGAATTTATCGACTGGATGGAAGTCCACGGCAAGATCGGCCTCAGCGGCGTGGATACCCGCGCGCTGACCCGCCGCATCCGCCTGTCGGGCGCACCCAACGCGGTGATCGCGCATGAACCTTCCGGCCGGTTCGACATTCCCGCGCTGCTAAAGCGGGCGCAGGAATGGCCGGGGCTGGAAGGCATGGACCTGGCCCAGCGCGTCAGCCGTGACGGCAACGAAGGCTGGGAAGGGGGCACTTGGGCCCTGGGCAAGGGTTATGCCCGTTCCCCGCATGACAGCCGCCCGCACGTGGTGGCGATCGATTATGGCGCGAAGGACAACATCTTCCGCAACCTGGTGAAAGCCGGTGCGCGGGTGACGGTGGTCCCGGCCCAGACCTCGCTGGATGACATCCTGGCGCTGCAGCCTGCCGGCGTATTCCTGTCCAACGGTCCGGGCGACCCCGCCGCGACGGGGGAATACTCCGTGCCGGTGATCAAGGCGCTGCTGGACCAGGATGTGCCGCTGTTCGGCATTTGCCTTGGCCACCAGATGCTGGCGCTGGCAGCCGGTGCCAAGACCACCAAGATGAACCAGGGCCACCGCGGCGCCAACCACCCGGTGAAGCGGCTGGAAGATGGCCTGGTGGAAATCACCAGCATGAACCACGGCTTCGCGGTGGAAGGCGACAGCTTGCCCGCCGGCGTGGTGGAAACCCACGTCAGCCTGTTCGACGGCAGCAACTGCGGCATTTCCATCAGCGGCAAGAAGGCCTTCGGGGTGCAGTACCACCCGGAAGCCAGCCCGGGGCCGCAAGACAGCTTCTACCTGTTTGAGAAATTTGTTGGATCGCTCGCCTGATGCCCAAACGCACTGACATCTCCTCGATCCTCGTCATTGGCGCTGGTCCGATCATCATCGGGCAGGCCTGCGAGTTCGACTATTCCGGCACCCAGGCGATCAAGGCGCTGCGCGAGGATGGTTACCGGGTGATCCTGGTCAATTCCAACCCTGCCACGATCATGACCGATCCGGACATGGCCGATGCGACCTATATCGAGCCCATCACGCCCGATATCGTCGCCAAGATCATTGCCAAGGAGCGGCCCGATGCGCTGCTGCCCACGATGGGCGGGCAGACTGCGTTGAACTGCGCGCTGGCGCTCGATGCCGATGGCACGCTGGCGAAGTACGGCGTGGAGATGATCGGTGCCAAGGCCGATGCCATCGACAAGGCGGAAAACCGTCAGCGTTTCCGCGAGGCGATGGACAAGATCG
>JBARAF010000194.1:0-5173 GCA_049791695.1 Croceibacterium sp. | reverse complement strand
CAACATCACCATGAACCTGGCGCGCAGCCTTTGGGCTGAACCCGAAATCGACCGGCTGGGACGGCTCAAAGGCAATGCCATGGCGCTGGCCGATGTCCTGCGCGGGACCGTCGATCCGGGCCGGATCGAGCGGCTCTGACCATGCGGCTCCTGGTCAACGGCCGGTTCCTGACCCGGGCGATGACGGGGGTGGACCGTACCGCCACCGAAATCACCCGCGCGCTCATTGCCATGGTGCCCCAGCGCGAGCTGGAGATTGCCGTCGCGGTGCCACGCGGCGCCCCGGACGACCGGATCATTCGCGAACGCCTGGGCCTGTCGGAACGCTCTCCAATCCACCGATCGGTATTGCGCGGCTATGCCTGGGAACAGCTGGTTCTGGCCCGTCTCGATCCCGGGGCCGTCCTGCTCAGCCTGTGCAACATGGGTCCGGTGCTGCGCCGCAACCAGTTTGCGCTGATCCACGACGCGCAGGTCCACGACACCCCGGAAAGCTACACCCGGGTCTTTGGCACCACATACCGGATGCTTCAGCCGCTGCTGGCCCGGCGTGCGCAGTGGCTGGCCACGGTATCGCGACATTCCAGCGAGCGGCTGCGGGCCAATGGCATCGGCGCGCGCCGCCGCATCTATCTGATCCCCAACGGGGCCGATCATTTCGACCGGATCCGCCCGGACATGACGATGCTGCAACGCCTGGGGCTGGAGCCGGGGGGCTATCTGTTCGCGCTCGCTTCGCCGGCGGCGCACAAGAACATTCCGCTGCTGCTGCGCGCCGCAATGCGCCGCGAGGGTCGCGATCTGCCGCTGGTCCTGGCCGGTGCCGGCGATGCGGAGAGCCTGTTACCGGAAGGAAGCGAAGCAGGGGACGCGATCCGCTTTGCCGGCCGCATCGACGATAATGAACTGAAGGCACTGTACCAGGGGGCGCGGCTCTTCCTGTTTCCCTCACTGACCGAAGGATTCGGCTTTCCGGTGCTGGAGGCCATGTCGTGCGGCTGCCCGGTGATCGCAAGCACCGGCGGCGCGGTTCCAGAGGTCGCCGGAAGTGCCGCCATGCTGGTGGATCCGGCCGACCAGGCCGCATGGACCCAGGCTATGGATTACCTGCAGAACAATTCCGATCAACTGGGCGCGCTGGCGGCTGCCGGAAGCCGCCAGGTTGGCGGGTTTACCTGGCGTCACGCGGCCGAACTGGTCCTGGCAGCACTTGAACCAGAGGCCGGACCGGTAGGCGAGGGAAGTGGTTGCGAACCGGCCATCGCCTAATTTGGTGAGCCCCGCTTCAGGCGAGGGAAGCCAGAGTGGGATCAGTGATCCCGTTCGAGCTTGCCCAGATCGCCGCCTGTGTCCGATTGCGGACCTTCAGCTTGCGCAGGATCGCCTTGACGTGGACCTTGACCGTCGCTTCGCAGACGTAGAGTTGGCGCGCGATGGTCTTGTTGGGATAACCGGCCATCAGGCAGCACAGCACATCGCGCTCACGCGGGGAAAGATTGGCATTCCCCAGGTCACTGCCCGCAGCCATCGGCACTGGAGCGGCAGACGGACGCATGTCGAGCATATCGGCCAGGTCCGAAGGCATGACCTTTTCGCCGAGCGAAGCCAGCTTGAGCGCCGTCATCAGCGGTTCGGAACGGATCGACTTGACGATGTAGCCCTGAGCTCCGGCCTGAAAACAGGCGATCATCGCTTCCATGTCGAAACGCTCGGCCAGGATGACCGGCAAAGATCCAGGCGCAAGGGCCTTGAGTTCCTCGACCGCGTCGGCCTGCAGGATTGGAGTCGGCTCGTCGATCACGGCAAGGAACTGCTCTGCCGTCGCTGCCATGTCGTCGATCGAACGGATCGAGGCGAAGACATCAAAACCTTCGGACCTCACGAAATGCGCCAGCCCCTCACGGGAAATATCGCTTGAACTAACAATTGCTACGCGATTGCACATGACCGTCCCCTGAAAGCGGAGTTGGTACTCCCCTGTCTTTTACAGCCATGCCGAACCTTGTTTGGTTTCTGACTGGCGGGTGCGACTCAAAGGCGACTCACATCAAGTCAAACGACGAGCCGACCGGACGGGTTAATATTCCGTTTTCGCACTTGCGGGGAAAAAATGCGCAGGGATGGTCCACAATGGGACAGGGGGTTGATTGAAATGTAAGGAGAAAAAAATCGAACCGATCAGAATAGCGATTCACGCACCGTGATCGTATCGCCCGGCGCGATCTTCAGTGCCGTTCCGTCAAGCCGGACGCGTTCTGCAGCCTGCCAGTTCTGTCGGCGCAGCAAGATCGTCTTGCGGCTTGCGCGCGGCGTGAAACCACCTGCGCGGGCGACCGCCTGTTCGAATGTCAGATCGCCGGTGTAGGGATACTCGCCCGGCAGCTTGACCTCGCCAAGGATGTAGAACGGGCGATGCTGGACGATCTCGACCGTGACGCGCGGAACCAGCACGTAGCCGCCGGCCTTGAGCTTTTCGCCAATCGCAGTGGCAAGATCGCGCGGGGTCTGGCCAAGTGCCGGCACCGCTTCGATCAGCGGCATGGCGAGCTCGCCACCGACACTGACCTGGTACTCTCCGGTCAGGGTAGGCTCGTCGAACACGGTGACCTTGAGCTTGTCGCCCGCTGCCATCCGGTATCCGGCGTTGAGCTCGCCGTTCACCTGTGCAGCGCTCAGCACCTTGCTGCGCGACACCGCCGGCGCTGGTAAAGCGACCAGGGCGGCAAGCGCCAGCAAAGCAATTCCGCCGCGCGATAGCATCGTGATTGCTGACTGTCGGACCATTTGGAATTCCACCTTGCTCATTCGCACCGCGTCGCTCGAATCGCGCCGGGCACGATCGTCGCCGCAGCGTACGCCGGGAGCCGTCCACGTCCTATTATCCTGACGAGTGAAGGCTGTCCCGTGGCGGGACTGCCGGCCTACCCCTCGGGGTAAACGAGTTATACAACCAATGCCCGGTTGAGAGCGCCGCTTATCTTGCCATTGTCCAAGGGTGCCCGAAGACCCGTACTGCACGTGTCGTCGGCCAACGGCTCAACTCCTCTAGACCGGTAACCGAAGACACGCGATGCATCGATTGAAGCTGGATCTGGACGAACTGCCGGGCGAGACCGAAACGGTCCCGCTGCGGCGCCCATTCGCCTCGGCCCCCGCCTCGCCGGCGGAACTTGGGCTGATCGTCGTGCCGAGCGAAGTTGCGGCCGGGCCGGCCGATGGTGACGGTGGCGGTGACGCCCGGGAACCTGTCTCAAAGCGGCTGCTCGACCTGGTCATCAGTCTGGCTCTGCTGATCCTGCTGGCACCCGTGATGCTGGTGATCGCTGCGGCAATCATGCTGAGCGATCTTGGCGCCCCGGTATTCATCCACCGCCGTCTTGGCCAGGGCGGACGCACCTTCCCCTGCCTGAAATTCCGGACCATGTGCCTCAATGCCGATCGTCGGCTGGAAGAGTTGCTGATAACAAGTCCCGATCTGCGCGCGCAGTGGCAGCGTGATCACAAGCTGGACAATGATCCTCGCGTCACCCGACTTGGCCGCCTGCTGCGGATCACCAGTCTCGACGAACTGCCGCAGCTGTTCAATGTGCTGGTTGGCCATATGTCGATGGTCGGCCCGCGCCCGATCGTCGTGGCCGAACTGCACAATTACGGTCGCTATGCAGCGCACTATTTCAGCGTGAAGCCGGGGCTGTCCGGAATCTGGCAGGTTTCGGGCCGCAGCGACACGACCTACCGCCGCCGGGTGGCGGCAGATGTACTCTACGTCCGCTCGCGCAGCCTGCTGCTCGATCTCCGCATCATGGCCTGCACCATCCCGGCGGTCCTGACCGGTAAGGGCTCATGCTGAGGGCAATGGTGTAATGACCTACAGGAAAAACAGCAGCGCAGCCCAAAGCGCCAAGGCCAGAGGAATGGCGAACACCAGCCCACGAGCGAAGCTGCGAGGCGGGGCAGGTGCGGCAATCCGTTCGGGTTTGCGTTCAGGCATCGCGACCCATGTTCTCACTATGGGTCGGTTCATACCCCTTTTGGGCAGGGTTAGCCAGTGGCCCGGGTCGCACCCTTCACCTCACACCTCGGGAAATGCCCGGACTGGCCCGCGCGACAATGGCCGGGTCATGCCGCTGCTGGGCGATATCGTACTGCTGCTGCGCTTCGCCCTCCACCGCGACGGGCTTGACCAGCGCGAGGTCGATCGGGTGATCCGCCTGGGCGATCGCCGGCCCGGTCGCCGGTTGGCGCGGCCACGCTGGTTGCTGCAGATCACCGCTTTCCTGCTGGCAATGAGCCTTGCCCGCCAGGCCAGTGCGCAAGATGCAGAAGTGGTCACGCCGGTCGCGCTGTTCGAGCCTGAGGCCAGCGAGGGCCAGCGGCTGGACAGCAGCTTCGTCCTGCGGCCGCAACTGACCGCAGGGGTGCGCTATGACAGCAACATCTACAGCATCGCCGCTCCGAAGCAGTCGGATGCCATCTTCGTGCTGCAACCGCGCCTCTCGCTGCAGTCCGATTTCCCCCGCCACCGGGTTGAACTCTACGGCGGTGCCGACCTGCAGCGCCATGCCGAGATCGGCGCGGAAAACAGTGAAGCCTGGGACCTTGGCGCCAGGGCGCTGCTCGAAATGGCCGGATGGATCAACATTCGCCCAGAGGCCCGGATCGCCCGCGGCGTCGAACAGCGCGGCACGGCAGGAGACCAATTCCTGTCCGACCGCCCGATCACTTACACCAACAAGGAGCTGTTGCTGGGGATTTCCCGCGAGCAACAGCGGCTCGAAGTGGCGCTCAACGGCCGGATCAGCCGCACCGATTACAGCGATACGTCCCTGGGCGGCGCGCCCATCGACCTTTCGGGGCGCGATAACACCTATCGTTCAGCCGAAGTCCGGGTCGGCTATGACCTCGGTTCGCGGGTTCAGATTTTTGCCAAGCTCGGCGGCAATCGCCTGACCTACCAGCTTCCCGCATCGCAAGTGCGGAACTCATCGGGCCATTCGCTGCTTGGCGGCGCGCGGATCCGGGTGACCAGCCTGTTCGATTTCGAAGTCGCAACCGGCTACCTGCGGCAGAATTTCAGCGATCCGGCCTTCGCCCCGCTCAGCGCCATTAACTATGGGCTGGCGATGAACTGGACGCCACGCCCCGGCTGGCAGATCCGCGCCGCGGCCGACCG
>JBARAF010000193.1:0-4945 GCA_049791695.1 Croceibacterium sp. | reverse complement strand
CGTCGCCAGTGGCGCAGCCAGCAGCGGCACGGCGTTGACGGCACTGGCCGTGGCGGAACCTGCTACTTCGGCCCGGCTGGCCGTTACCCGCGTGCCGGTGCAAGTGGATGACAGCAGCCTGGCCTATCTGAAGGATGCCCAGTGGGTGGAGCGGCCATCGCGGCTGTTGCGCAGCCTGCTGGTGGAAACCATCCGCGCCCGCGGCAACCGACTGGTGGTGAACGAAGGGACGCTGGGTTACGCCACGGCCAGCACCCTTTCGGGCCAGTTGCTCGACATGGGCTATGACGCGGCAACGGCCAGCGCCGTGGTGCGATACGATGCGATGCTGCAACTGCCGGGCGGCGAAGTGCGCACCCGCCGGTTTGAAGCCCGCGTCCCCGTGGCAGAAGCCAAGGCCGCCCCGGTGGGCGCGGCCCTGAACCAGGCGGCCAACCAGGTTGCAGCGGAAGTGGCAGACTGGGTGGGCTGATCGCCCGCCCGTATTCCAGATCAGGCCTGCACCAGTTCCGCAAACCGCGCGGCGGCCAGGAAACTGGCCAGCCGCCGGGCGCGCAGTTCCTCTGCGGTCCATTCCCAGCCCCACTGTTCCGCCTGCCAGTCCTCTTCGGCATTGGACAGGGCGAACAGTTGCGTCGGATCGGCCCCCGGTTGCAGCACGGCCAGCGCCACGACCAGCGAAGCCGCGACCGGGGCCAGCGCCTGCACGGCGGCCAGCGTGAAATCGTCCAGCCCGCGCAATTCATCAGCCAGCCGGTCCAGCGTGGTGGTGGGTTGCGGGTGGTGGATCACGCCACTGATCCGTTTGAACTGCACCCCCAGCCGTTGTTCCGCAGCGGTCAGGACCGGGTCCCACAGCTGCTGCTGGCGGGCGAACAGCGGTTCGTCGGGATCGGCGCGGTAACACAGGGTGTCGGTTTCGGCGAAACGCAGCAGCTTGGCGATCACGTCTTCCCGATCCGCGCCGACATGGTCGATGGCGAAATCGGCAGAATCACGCAGCGGGAAGGTGTCGGGATCAACCTCGTCCCCCTGCGCGCGCCATTCATCGGCCAGTGCTTCGGCCAGCGCCCGCGTCGGCACCACTTGCGCCGCGCCGCCCTGGGTGCGCAGCGGCCGGGTGTCGAGCAGCACGCGGAAGCCACTTTCCGTGGCTTCAACGAAAACGTCCTTCCAGAGCCGTTTCACGGGCGCGGGGTCCGCCATTTGCGGGCCAGCACTTGCGGCACCACGAAAGTATCGACCAGCCCCACCGCCAGCAGCAGGTAAGCCGCCAGCGCCGGGCCGGGCAACACGCCGCGCAGCATCAGCACCCCTGCCACCACCATGCCCACGCCAGCCAGGCGAACGGCGGTCATCACCGCCCAGCGGTTGCGGGCGACGTCGTCCGGATTCGGATCAACCATGCAGCAGCGCCTCCAGTTGCAGCGTGGTTTCGGCCACGGCCTCTGCCCCCGAAGCCATCAGCTCGTCCGCCGGGTGGTATCCCCAGGCCACGCCCAGCGCGCGCACCCCGGCGGCGCGGGCCATGTCCATGTCGAACGCGGTATCGCCAATCATCACCGTTTCCGCAGGCAGCGCGCCGGCATCGGTCATCGCTGCCAGCAACATTGACGGATCGGGCTTGGACGGGTGGCGGTCCGCCGTTTGCAGGGTGGAAAAGAACCGCGTCAGGCCATGGGTGGCGAGCGTCGCATTCAGCCCCCGGTCGGACTTGCCGGTGGCCACGCCCAGCGTCCAGCCTTCGGCGTGCAGCCGTTCCACCAGTGGGGCGATGCCATCGAACAGCGGCTCCACCACTTGCCCGCGCTGGCGCGCCTCGAAGTAGAAATGCTTGTACTGCGTCACCGCGAAAGCGTGCAGTTCCGGTTCCTCAGCCGGGGCCAGCCGTTCGATCGCGGCGGGCAGGCTGAGGCCGACGATGCGGCGCACGGCGCTGCGGTCCGGCCGGTCCAGCCCGACTGCTTCGAAAGTCCGTTCCATCGCTTCACAAACGGCCGCCTGTCCATCCGACAGGGTGCCGTCACAATCGAACACCGCCAGGCGTACGGTCATTTTCCGGGTGCCTTCGGCCGGGCTCCTGCGCGGGGGGCGGATTTGGTGGCGGGCCGGGTGGCAGGCTTCGCCCCCGGTTTGCCGGTGGTCTTGGCAGCCGCCTTGCCTTCCGGCTTGACCGCGCTGCGCGGGGCGGTGCGGACCTTGCCGGTTTCCGCGCGGCCACGCCGTTCACCCTTGCGCGCCTTGCGGTACTGCTTGGCATGGGCCTTGGCCTGCTGCTTCTGTTCCTCGCGCCCCGGCTGCGGGGGGCCGCGTTCAGGTTCGGCGGAACTCAGCGACGGATCGAAGCCGAGGTGCTCCATCGAATTGGCGAAGTGTTCCGGCAGGTCCGCCGTCACGTCCAGCAAGCCGCCGCCGCCCTTCTTGTCTTTCGGGGCGTCGATGATCAGGCGGCGGGCGTGCAGGTGCATCTTGCGGCTGATCGATCCGGTCAGGAAGGCATCCTGCCCGCCGTACTTGCCGTCACCCACGATCGGGTGGCCGATGGCGGCCATGTGCACGCGCAACTGGTGGGTGCGCCCGGTCAGCGGCTGCAGTTCCACCCAGGCCGCGCGGTTGCCGGCCCGGTCAACCACGCGATAGCGGGTGCGCGCGCTCTGGCCGTTTTCTTCGTCCACGTGCATCTTTTCGCCGCCGCTGCCGGGCTGTTTCGCCAGCGGGGCTTCGATCATGCCTTCGTGGATGTCGGGCACGCCGACCACCAGCGCCCAGTAGATCTTCTTGGCCGAACGCCCGGCAAACCGCTTGGAGAAAAACGCCGCGCTGCCGGGGGTGCGGGCGACCAGCAGGACGCCGCTGGTATCCTTGTCCAGCCGGTGGACCAGCCGCGGGCGGGCATCGCCGTCACCTTCCATATAGGCGTCCAGCAGGCCATCGACGTGGTGCTTGGTGCCGGTGCCGCCTTGTGTGGCCAGGCCGGGGGGCTTGTTCAGCACCAGCGCCGCATCGGTTTGCAGGATCAGCATATCCTGCGCGGTGGCCATGTCTTCAGCGGAAAGTTCGCGCTTCTTCGGGGCGGGCTTGGCGGTGGGCACATCGCCGCCCGGCGGCACGCGCAGTACCTGGCCAGGTTCCAGCCGGTCTTCCGGTTTCACCCGCTTGCCATCCACGCGAATCTGCCCGGTCCGCGCCCAGCGCGAAACCGTGGCAAAGCCGATTTGCGGCAGGTGGCGTTTGAACCAGCGGTCCAGCCGCACGCCGTCATCATCGGCGGCAACGGTGAATTGGCGGACCTCGTTGGTTCCGCCGGGAGTTTTTGTATCGGTCATTCAGGCCAGCCTTATCACGATCAGGCCGACATAGAGAGCGGCCAGGCCCGCCAGCACTGAAATCGCCGCATAGGCCATGGCCTGCCCGGCCTGCCCGCGTTCGATCAGCAGCATCAGTTCCAGGCTGAAGGAAGAAAATGTAGTGAACCCGCCAAGCACGCCGACACCCAGCAGCAGGCGCCATTGTTCGCCCCCCTGGCCATAGCGCGCCAGCCATCCGGCCAGCAGGCCCATCGCCATGCTGCCCACCACGTTGACGGTCAGTGTAGCCCAGGGAAAAGCGCCGACGATTTGCGGGCCCAGCACATGGGTCAGCAAACGGCCCGTCTGGTACCGCAGCAAGGCGCCGATTCCGCCGCCAAGGGCGACCTGAGCGGAAGCCATGAAGGGGGAAGGGGCATCCATAGACACGCGCTTAGCCACGCCTTGGCCGGTATGGAAGGGCTTCTCCTTGCTTTTGTCAGGCGATTCGCATATCGGCCCTGCCAGCGGAGCCGGTCCTCACGTGGATTCGGCACCTTATTCATTGGTATTCCAAGTGGTGTACCCCGCGCCGATCTCGCGGGCTCTCCCGGTTGAAACGAGCAGAGGTGGCTTGAATTTATGCAGATCATGGTCCGCGATAACAACGTCGAACAGGCACTGCGCGCGCTCAAGAAGAAGCTGCAGCGTGAAGGCGTCTATCGCGAAATGAAGCTGCGTCGCCACTACGAAAAGCCGAGCGAAAAGCGCGCCCGGGAAAAGGCCGCTGCCGTGCGCCGCGCCCGTAAGATGGAACGCAAGCGCGTTGAGCGTGACGGCGGGAAGTAAGCTAAGCTTGCTACCAGCCAAGAGCTGAGCCAAAGGGGCGCGGAAGCAATTCCGCGCTCTTTTCGTATCAGGATACCGCCACATGGCCGAAGTGACCCGCGTTCCCATCAAGCCGATCAACAAGGCTTCGATCCTGATGCTGATCCTGGGGATCGTCATCGGCCTGGCCATTGCCGGTGGCGTGGCCTGGTACATGGCGCCCAAGGGCGTTGACGTGGAAGTGGTCCGTGATGGCACGGGTGCCAGCCCCAAGCCGGATGACGTGGTGTTCGTGCATTACGTCGGCAAGCTGAAGGACGGCAAGGTGTTCGACCAGTCGCAGGATCCGGGCCTGCCGCCGCAGCTGAAGGCATTGCTGCCCGCCGGTACCCCGCTGCCGCTGGCGCAGATGGTCCCCGGTTTCCGCGAAGCTGCGGTGAAGATGAAGAAGGGTGGCAAGTACACCGTCTTCATCCCGGCCGAAAAGGCCTATGGTGCCGAAGGCCGGATGAACCCGCAGACCAACGAAGGCGTGCCGCCGAATGCGGACCTGACCTTTGAAATCGAGCTGGTCGATTTCATGTCGATGGCCGAAGCGGAACAGCGGTTCCAGGTGCTGCAGCAGATGATGCAGCAGTCGCAGGGTGCCCCGGGCGCGCCGGGTGCCGCACCGGCCCCGCAGCCCGCGCAGTAAGATACCAGTCCCCTCCTCTTCAGAGGAGGGGCTAGTGGTGGTGGCGATGCGGCACGCATCGCGCTTGCCGTGAACGCTTTGCGCTGTGGCGAGCTCCACCCCCAACCCCCTCCTCTGAAGAGGAGGGGGCTTTAGT
>JBARAF010000192.1:0-5058 GCA_049791695.1 Croceibacterium sp. | reverse complement strand
CCATCTGAAGAACCCGCCGGTCGCTGACCTGGCGGGTTTTTTCATGCCCATCGCCCCCGTAGGCAGTTTGCATGGACAGCAGGCAGCAAAAAGGGGGCAGCCCTGCGGCCGCCCCCTTCCTGATTTTACCGATGCTTAGAACGCGGTCTTCAGACCAACGTAGAAGCGGCGGCCGATGGTGTCGTAGAACTGTGCGTTGTACGAACCACCCTGCACCTGGCCCGCCGGAGCGGTGATCAGGCGGCTGGTCAGCGGCGGACGCTTGTCGAACAGGTTGTCGATACCGAAGCGCAGCGTGGTGCCATCGACCACTTCCCACGTCGTGTTCAGGTTGAACAGGTCGTAAGCCTTGACCTTCTGGTACAGACCCGGAGCAACAGCTTCGGATTCCACGTTCACGCTCGGACGGTGCTGCCACTGCAGGGAGATCGACTTGCCATCCAGGCTGTAGCCCAGGGTGGTGAAGAGCTTCCATTCGTAGCTGCCGCCGTTGAGGCCGTTGTTGCTCGGCCCAAGGGTCCCGACATAGTCGATCAGCGGCAGGTTCGGCAGTTCAGCCGACTTCATCTCGATCAGGTAGTTGAACACCGAGTTCAGGCTGACCTGGCCCGGACCGGCCGGAACCGTCCAGTCGAGCTGCACGTCCAGACCAGAAGTCTGGAAGCGGCCGTTGTTGAAGAACGTGGTCTGCACGTTGCCCAGGCTGCCAACCGTGTTGCGACCGATACCGGCGCAGAAGGGATTGTCCGCGCTGAGCGTCGGGTTGAACGCAGTGTCGAAGCACTGACGCTGGGCGATATCGACCGACTGGGCACCGATCGCGTCGGTGACCTTGATGTTATAATAGTCGATCGACAGACGCATGCGGTTGAACAGCGCGCTTTGGAACGGCGAGTTGATCACCGCACCGGCCGTCCACGTATCGGCCTGTTCCGGACGCAGGTTCGGGTTGCCCTTCAGGGTCGGGAACACGAACGCCGCACCAACCGGCTGCGGGGTCAGGTCGTAGTAGTTCGTGGCCGCAGTCGGATCACCCGAACGTGCCATCAGCACGCGACACAGAGCTTCCACGCCAGCGGCGTTGGAGTTCTTCGAAGGGTTGGCCGAATAGGGCATCGAATTGGAGCGCGAGCAAAGATCGCCACCCGAGGCCACCGCGAAGGTCTGTTCCGGAGCCAAGAACAGTTCCGCCACGTTCGGCGCACGTTCCGCACGGTTGTAACCACCACGGACACGCAGCCAGTCGTTCACTTCCCAGTCGCCGAGGATCTTGTAGGTCCAGCTGCCACCGGTGGTGTTGTAGTCCGAGTAACGGACGCCCAGTTCCAGGCTCAGGCTCTGGACGAAGGGGATATCCTTCAGCACCGGAACCAGCAGTTCGCCGTAAGCTTCCTGCGAAACGATGCGACCCTTGGAATTGCCCGACGGATAGAGACCCAGCGGCTGTTCGAGGAACGAACGGCCCTGTGCGTTCAGGGTGTCGGTCTGGAAGTCGTACTTGTTTTCACGATAGCTGACGCCAACCGCGGCCTGCAGTGCACCGGCCGGCAGGTTGAACAGCGAACCCTGGGCGTTGGCTTCCCAGATGTCCTGCTTCATCGTTGCCTTGGTCTTCAGGTCGGCCTTGATCGCTTCGATGCAATCCTGGCTGATGGCGTTGCCGCTGAAGGGGTTCAGGCCGCTGGTGCAAGTGGCGGTCGATGCGCCGAAGCCGCCGAATGCCGCATTGCCCTGCGAACTGAAGCCCTGGCCGAAGTTGCCGTGGGAGATGACTTCACGATAGCGCTGCAGCGAGGCAAAGCCCGTCTGCGTCACGTTCGACATGGTTTCGCCGTGCTGGGTGTAGGCTTCCCAGGTCCAGTCGGTGCCCGCAATCTTGCCTTCCAGACCACCGGTCAGGTTGAACGTGTAAACGTCCGAGAACGATTCACGGTTGAACGGCAGCATCTGGAAGATCTGGAACGGTGCGTCCGGATCGGCGCGGCCATTCAGGATCTGGCGCAGTTCGGCCGGCAGGTCAGCCTGCGGAGCAGCCGAATCGTAGGGAACCAGCGCGCTCCAACCGCCGAATACGGGGCCCGGTTCCTGCACGGTCTGCGAGCTCGACTTGCTGAACAGGCCGTTGAAGAACACGCCCAGGTTGTCGTTCAGTTCGTAGTTGCCGTTGAGGTACATGTTGAACCGCGACGACGGATAGGAGGTGTAGCCATCAACGAAGTTGGCACCCAGCTGGCCGTTGCTCAGCAGCTTGTAGTTGTAACCGTCGACGACCTGGTTGCGATAAGCACCGCCGGCGCCAGCAGCGTCAAAGCCGCTGAACACCGAACCGTTCGGGTTGACATAGATGGTCGTGCCCAGACCCGGAACCGGGGTGGTTGCGCCGGTGAAAATGCCAGCCATGACGGCCGGGTTGACCGGGTTCGTGAAGCCGAGGTTGATGCCCGGCAGCTGCGGGAAGAAGCCGGTGCCACCGATCGTCGGATCGGCCCACAGGTCGGAGTAGATCTTGCGGTTGGCATTGTAGGACGCTTCGCGACGGGTGTGCGAGAACGCGATCGACACGTTGCCGCGGCCATCGGCGAAGTCTGCACCCATGATGCCGGACAGCGAATATTCGAAGCCGTCGCCTTCCTGGGTGATGCCCAGCTGGCCATCGAGTTCCAGGCCTTCGACGTTCTTCTTCATGATGAAGTTGGTCACGCCGGCCACGGCGTCAGCACCGTAGGTGGACGATGCACCGCCGGAGATGATTTCGACGCGTTCGACAGCAGCCGAAGGGATGGTGTTGACGTCAACAACCATGGAAGCGTTGGCGGGGGTGCCGCGGCGGCCGTTGATCAGCACCAGGGTGCGGTTGGTGCCGATACCGCGGAGCGAGATCGTGGCCGAACCCGGAGTGTTGCGGGCGGTCGGCTGAATGTCGCCAGCACCTGCAGTCGGGGTGTTCAGCGTCGGCGAGAACTGCGGCAGCTTGTTGAGGTTGCTTTCGAGCGAGGCCGACGAGGAATTCTCGAACAGGCTTTCGTCGGCGGTCACGATCGGGCTGTTGGCCTCGTAATCGCGACGGACAATGCGCGAACCGGTGACGACGATCGCCTGGTCGGCTTCTTCGGCGGCGTCGGTGGTGGCATCCTGGGCGAAAGCCGGCTGGGCCAGCGAGCAAAGGATCGCGGCGCTGGCGCAGGACAGCAACAGCTTGCCCTGAGCGCTGGCGCGCAGCGAATTGGAAACGGATTTCATGTCGTTCTCCCTGAAGGACATATTCTGCTGAAGTTTAGCGCATGAAATGCCGACCCAATCCTGGGCCCTGCCTGCGATCAATCAGGCTATCCGACCCGAAGGCGATCCTGATCTTCCTGCTTAATTCATACACTGCCTCAGGGACTTGGGCCTTTTGCTACACCCGGCCCGGAATCCTCTGTGACGAGGCGGCACCTAAGGTGCAGATGTTGCCCCGGTTTGTCCGCAGCGTTCGAATTGTGACTTCAACTTACACACTGCGCCATCAGCTGACACATGGCAGGTCAATTACGACCGCCCTCCTCGACAAAACGCCGGTGGCTGGCTGACACAAACTGCCCCACGGGGCAGGTCGCAGCGGCAGGTACGGGGTGTACCTGTGTCCCGCAGGGCACAGGTAGATGGTGAAGCAATGGGCCATTGCCCAACATTCGGGCGCGGCACCGGGTGCCGCGCCGGGTTTGTGTCAGCGCAGGGCGACCTTGGGCAGGAACATGTAGCCTTCATTGCGCACGGTGCGCACCAGTTCACCCCCGGCACGGGTCCGCAATTTGCGGCGCAGGCGGCTTACCTGGGTATCGATCGCCCGGTCGTAAGCTTCGGAATTGGGGCCACGGGCGAATTCCAGCAACTGGTCGCGCGACAGCACGCGCTGGGGCCGTTCAAGGAAGGCCAGCAACAGCGCGTATTCCCCGTCCGACAATTCCACCGGCGCGCCGCGCGGATCGGCCAGCGAGCGGCGTTCCGCATCGAGCATCCAGCCGTCAAAGGTGAAAGTCGCCCCGCCCTGCTGCTGCTCTGCCGGCGCAGCCGCCGCTTCGTGGCTGCGAATACGGCGGCGCACCGCCCGGATCCGGGCCAGCAATTCGCGCAGGGATACGGGCTTGGCCAGGTAATCGTCCGCCCCGGCCTCCAGCCCGACGATGCGATCGACCTCGCCGCCAAGGCCAGACACAATGATGATCGCCAGTTCTGGCCGCAGCGACAGTGCGCGGGCCAGCGAAAGGCCGTCTTCGCCCGGCATCAGCACGTCCATGATGACGATATCGGCACCCTGGCTGGCGAGGATTTCCACGGCAACCGTGCCACCGGGCGCTTCCATGACGAGGAAGCCGAACTGTTCGAGGAAGCGGGCCATTTCGGCCCGCAGGCCGGCATCGGGATCAACTATCAGGACACGGGTGATGGACGGCGTGGCCGCCGCATATCCGCGCAGCGTTTCACCGCCGGTCGAACCGTCAAATTCGTCTTCCTGGGTGGGGAGGCGGTCGTGCAGCATCAAATCAACCCTTGAATCTCGACATCGACCAACTGGCCGGACCGTTTCCTCTCCCCTGCTCCGCCTCCGTTGTTGGAGTGCGGTTCGTTGTTTGGTTGATCGCCGTCCGAAACTGGACTGGATCCCCCATGCTCCGATTTTGCCCCCCGGCGCAGCCTGTCACGTAAGGCCACACTTGCTTCCGGGGAAGTGTAAAATTGTCGCAAATGTGCAGATTTCCGCCATTTTCGACCACGGGCATGATGTCATCGATAAACGACATTGCGAATTAGTTTGCAATGCAAACGGTATCCATGACGCCATCAAGAATTTGGCCGAGATTGATAATGTCCCGGCAGAAATCGGGTTCCCCGGCTGCGGATCACTGCAAATGCGGCCAGGGGCCCCTCCGGTTCGGCGTCCCTTGCGCGGGCGCGTACCCGCCCCTAAGGACGCGGGCATATTCCCAACGGCGAAGGCAGCACCCAACCCATGCAGAAGATCAAGGTCGCAAACCCGGTTGTGGAGATTGATGGCGACGAAATGACGCGCATCATCTG
>JBARAF010000191.1:0-4519 GCA_049791695.1 Croceibacterium sp. | reverse complement strand
CCTAGGCCCCGCGCAGTGCCGCCTGTGCTGCCGCCAGCCGCGCAATCGGCACGCGGTAGGGGCTGGCGCTGACGTAATCGAGCCCGGCCGTTTCGCAGAAAGCGATGGAGGCGGGATCGCCGCCATGTTCACCGCAGATGCCCAGCTTGATGTCCGGCCGCGTCGTGCGCCCGCGTTCCACCGCCAGTTCGATCAGCTGGCCGACGCCTTCGACGTCCAGGCTGACGAACGGATCGCGGGCATAGATGCCCTTCTCCACGTAAACGGACAGGAACCGCGCCGAATCGTCACGGCTGACGCCGAGCGTCGTCTGCGTCAGGTCATTGGTGCCGAAGCTGAAGAATGCCGCTTCTTCCGCAATCTCGCCCGCCATCAGCGCCGCGCGCGGCAGTTCGATCATGGTCCCGACCATGTAATCCAGCGTGCGGCCCTTTTCGGCGAACACCTTGGCGGCGGTCGCTTCGACCAGCACCTTGAGGATCGCCAGTTCCTTGCGCGTGCCGACCAGCGGGATCATCACTTCCGGCACCACGGCTTCACCGCTGGCAGCGACCACATCACAAGCCGCTTCGAAAATCGCGCGCGCCTGCATTTCGTAGATTTCGGGGTAGGTGATGCCCAGCCGGCAGCCGCGATGGCCCAGCATCGGGTTGAATTCGTGCAGTTCTTCCGCCCGGCGCTTCAGCCGTTCTACCGGCAGGCCAAGCACATCGGCCAGATCAGAAAACTCTGCATCACCCTGCGGCAGGAATTCTTGCAGCGGCGGATCGAGCAAGCGGATGGTGCACGGCAGGCCCGCCATGGTGGTGAAGATTTCGGTGAAATCGGCCCGCTGTTCCGGCAGCAACTTGGCCAGCGCGGCGCGGCGACCGGCTTCGTTTTCGGCCAGGATCATCTGGCGCACGGCACTGATCCGGCCTGCATCGAAGAACATATGTTCCGTGCGGCACAGGCCGATGCCTTCCGCGCCGAACTGGCGCGCCATCCGGCAATCGGCCGGGGTTTCGGCATTGGTGCGGACCTTCATCCGCCGGTGGCGGTCGGCCCATTCCATCAGCACGCCGAAATCGCCTGCCAGTTCCGGTTCGATGGTCGGCACCAGGCCCGCCATCACTTCACCGGTCGAGCCATCAAGGGTGACAAGATCGCCTTCTGCCAGCTCGCGGCTGCCGATCACCAGCGTCCGCGCAGCAAGGTTGATCGAGACGGCAGAGGCACCCGAAACGCACGGGCGGCCCATGCCGCGCGCAACCACGGCCGCGTGTGACGTCATGCCACCGCGGGCGGTCAGCACGCCTTGCGCCGCATGCATCCCGTGAATGTCTTCCGGACTGGTTTCCACGCGGACGAGGATGACCTTTTCGCCCTTGGCGGCCCAGCCTTCCGCCGTATCGGCATCCAGCACCACCTTGCCGCTGGCCGCGCCGGGGGATGCGGGCAGGCCCTTGGCCAGCACATCACGCACCGCGTCGGGGTCCAGCGTCGGGTGCAGCAGTTGGTCCAGCGCCATCGGATCGACGCGCAGGACGGCGGTTTCTTCGCTGATCAGCCCTTCGCCGACCATGTCCACCGCCATCTTCAGCGCCGCCTTGGCGGTCCGCTTGCCGCTGCGGGTCTGCAGCATCCACAGCTTGCCCTGCTGCACGGTGAATTCGATATCCTGCATGTCGCGGTAATGCAGTTCCAGCAGGTCGAACACGCGGGCCAGTTCGCCGTAAGCGGCGGGCATGGCTTCTTCCATGCTCGGCAACCTGGCCCCAGCCGCTTCGCGCGCCACTTTCGTCAGGTATTGCGGCGTGCGGATCCCGGCGACGACGTCTTCGCCTTGCGCGTTGACCAGCCATTCGCCGTAATAGGCACGCTCGCCCGTGGCCGGATCGCGGGTGAAGGCAACGCCAGTGGCGCTGGTATCGCCCATGTTGCCAAACACCATCGCCTGCACGTTGACCGCCGTGCCCCAGTCACCCGGGATGTCGTTCAGGCGGCGATAGACCTTGGCCCGGTCGCTGTCCCAGCTGTCGAACACGGCCGCAATCGCGCCCCACAGCTGCACGGTCACGTCCTGCGGGAACGGTTCACCGCGTTCTTCCGCGACGATGGCCTTGTACTGCGCCACCAGGGCGCGCCAGTCGTCCGCGGTCAGTTCGGTATCGGCGTAATAGCCGTTGTCTTCCTTGGCCACGTCCAATGCTTCTTCGAACAGGCCATGATCGACGCCCAGCACGACGTCGGAATACATCTGGATGAACCGGCGATAGCTGTCCCAGGCGAAGCGATCATCCCCGCTGGTCGCGGCCAGCCCTTCCACCGTCGCATCGTTGAGGCCGAGGTTGAGGACCGTGTCCATCATCCCCGGCATCGAAACCCGAGCGCCGGAACGGACCGACACCAGCAACGGATCCGCCGCATCACCGAACTTCTTGCCGACAGCCTGTTCGATATGGACCAGCGCCTGGGCCACTTCGGCCCGCAGGCTTTCCGGGAAATTCGCCCCTTCCGCCAGATAACGGATGCATTCTTCGGTGGTGATGGTGAAGCCCGGGGGCACCGGCAGGCCGATGGAGGCCATTTCGGTCAGGTTGGCGCCCTTGCCGCCTACAACGGTCTTGTCGCGCGCGCGTGCATCATCCAGCGCGGCGCCGCCGCCGAAGGTGTAAACCGTCTTCATCTGCTTCCCCGTATCCTAGCGACCGGCACGAATGCGCAGCCGGAACCGCGCCCCTCGAAAATGCCTCTGCGGTCAACTCACGGACTTGTCGAATGTTTCAACCGTGACAGTGCCAAGTGACACCATCACGATTGCAACAATCAGGGTCAGCCCTCGATCCGCGAGAAGTCCGCCACGTTGTGCACTGCAGCACGGAACCGTGCAAGCAGGTCCAGCCGGGCACTGCGCTTGTTGCGGTCATCATCGTTGACCGTAACGCCGTCGAAGAAGGCATCGATCGGCGCGCGCAGGCTGGCAAGGGCTGCCATCGCCCCTTCGAAGTCCTCAGCCTCCACCGCTGCCGCCGCCCGCGGCTGCGCCGCATCCAGCGCCGCGATCAGTGCCGCTTCAGCCGGTTCGGGGATGTAGGACAGGGTCCGTTCGTGGCGCTCCGCCATCTTGGCGGCGATGACCGGGGCCAGATCGGGATCGTCCACTCCAGCCAGCGGGTCTTCCTCACCCGTGCGGGCGATTTCGCCTTCCTGGCCGAGCCATTCTTCCTTCTTCAGGATATTGGCGGCGCGCTTGTACCCGGCGAGCAGGTTCTTGCCGTCCTCGGTCCCGACGAACGATTGCAACGCATGGACGCGGGCGAGCAGACGGACCAGATCGTCCTCCCCGCCGAGCGCAAATACAGCGTCGATCAGGTCATGCCGGACACCCGCTTCGCGCTGCTGAACCTTGAGGCGGTCGGCAAAGAATTCGAGCAGATCACCCTGCGCAAGATTGATACGCAAGCCATTGGCCTGAATCTGCCGAATGATCGCCAGCGCCGCACGGCGCAATGCGAACGGATCCTTCGAACCGGTCGGCTTTTCGTCGATTGAGAAGAAGCTGCGAAGCGTATCCAACTTGTCCGCCAGACTTACCGCCACTGTCACCGGCGCGGTGGGGACGTCATCGCCCTGCCCGACCGGCTTGTAGTGGTCGCGGATCGCGTCAGCCACCGCATTGGGCAGGCCTTCGGCGCGGGCGTAGTAGCCGCCCATCAGGCCCTGCAATTCGGGGAACTCGCCGACCATTTCGGTGACGAGGTCCGCCTTGCACAGTTCTGCCGCCTGCCGCGCCAGCACGGGGTCGCAATTGGGGACAATGCCTTCTGTGGCCAGCCATTCGGCCAGCTTGGCCACCCGTTCCACCTTGTCGGCCACGGTGCCGAGCTTTTCGTGGAAGGTGATGCGCGCCAGCTTGGTCGCCTGGTCGGCCAGCTTCACCTTGCGGTCCTGCTGCCAGAAGAAGCGCGCATCGCTGAGGCGGGCGGCGAGGACCTTGCGGTTGCCGTCGACGATGGCCGCGCCGCCATCGGTCGCTTCGATATTGGCGGTGCAGACGAAGGCGTTGGCGAGTTTGCCGTCCTTCTCGCACACGAAATACTTCTGATTCACCCGCGCGGTCAGCTGGATCACTTCGGGCGGCACTTCGAGGAACTGTTCGTCGAACCGGCCGAGCAGCGGCACCGGCCATTCGGTCAGGCCGGCGTTTTCGACCACCAGCCCTTCGTCCTCCACCAACACCAGCCCTTCGGCCAGCGCCACGGCACGGGCCATTTCGCGCACCGTTCCCTGGCGTTCCTCATGATCCACGATCACGTGGCAGGCGCGCAACTTGTCCTGGTAATCGGCAGCATTGCCCAGGGTAATGGCGCCGGGATGGTGGAACCGGTGGCCCAGCGTGGTCCAGCCAGAGGTCACACCGCCCGCTTCACATTCCACCAGGTCATCCCCGAACAGCGCGACGATGCCCGAAAGCGGGCGGACCCAGCGGGTGCTTTCGGTGCTGATCGAGCCTGCGCCCCAGCGCATCGACTTGGGC
>JBARAF010000190.1:0-3612 GCA_049791695.1 Croceibacterium sp. | reverse complement strand
GGCAAGTTCGGCTGCCTTGGTCTTGGCTTCCGCGCTCCAGTCATCGCCCTTGGTACGGGCCTGTTCGGTGTAACCGGCAGCGCGGCCCTTGGCCTCTGCGCCCAGCGCGGCAACGCCGGCCTTCGCTTCATCCAGGGCAGCGGTGAAGCGCGACTTGGCTTCCGACGCAGCACCAGTGGCGGCGGCCCCGGTGCCGGAAACAGTGTCAGCCGCCGCAGTTGCGTTCTGCTCGGTCTTGGCAGGAGACTTGGCCATGAAAAATCCTTTCCAGCGAATTGGTGCCGATTCGGCATTGAAACCGGGATAAAGGTTCCCGACGAAGTTCCCAACCCGAACGCGGCTTGCACCACCTTGTTCCGCCGCATAGTAGGCGGCGTACCCCTGATATGGGGGTGTCCTGTACAACTACAACACCGCCCGGACCGGAGACACCATGACCGTTATCATCGACATTCACGGACGCGAAATCCTCGACAGCCGTGGTAATCCCACCGTGGAAGTGGACGTCCTGCTGGAAGACGGCAGCTTTGGCCGTGCGGCGGTGCCTTCGGGTGCATCGACCGGCGCGCATGAAGCGATGGAACTGCGCGACGGGGATAAAAAGCGGTACCTGGGCAAGGGCGTGCTGAAGGCGGTCGACGCGGTCAACAACGACATCAGCGCAGTCCTGCTGGGCATCGACGCGGAAGACCAGCGAGAAATCGACCTGGCCATGATTGCGCTGGACGGCACGCCGAACAAGGCGAAGCTGGGCGCCAACGCGATCCTCGGCACTAGCCTGGCCGTGGCCAAGGCCGCCGCCAACGCGCGCGGCCTGCCGCTCTATTCCTATATCGGCGGGGTTTCCGCGCATCTGCTGCCGGTGCCGATGATGAACATCATCAATGGCGGTGAACACGCTGATAACCCGATCGATTTCCAGGAATTCATGATCATGCCGGTCGGCGCGGACAGCATTGCGGAAGCAGTGCGGTGGGGCGCGGAGATCTTCCACACGCTGAAGAAAGGCCTGCATGACAAGGGCCTGGCGACTGCCGTGGGTGACGAAGGTGGCTTTGCGCCCAACCTTGCCAGCACCCGCGATGCGCTGGATTTCGTGATGGCCAGCATTGAAAAGGCCGGGTTCAAGCCGGGCACCGACGTCGTGCTGGCGCTGGACTGCGCGGCGACCGAATTCTTCAAGAACGGCAAGTATGAAATCAGCGGCGAAGGCCTCTCGCTCAGCCCGAAGCAGATGGCCGACTACCTGGCGGACCTGACCCGCGCTTACCCGATCCTGTCGATCGAAGACGGGATGAGCGAAGACGATTTCGAAGGCTGGAAGGCGCTGACCGACAGCATCGGCAATTCGGTGCAGCTGGTCGGTGACGATCTGTTCGTGACCAACCCGGAACGTCTGACCATGGGCATCGGCAAGGGGCTGGCCAATTCGTTGCTGGTCAAGGTCAACCAGATCGGCACCCTGTCCGAAACGCTGCAGGCCGTCGATATCGCCCACCGCGCAGGCTACACCGCCGTGATGAGCCACCGTTCGGGCGAAACCGAAGACGCGACCATTGCCGATCTGGCGGTGGCCACCAACTGCGGTCAGATCAAGACCGGCAGCCTCGCCCGGTCGGACCGGCTGGCCAAGTACAACCAGCTGATCCGGATCGAGGAAGAGCTGGGCGACAGCGCCCGCTATGCAGGAAAGACGTGCTTTGGCCGGATTTCCCGCTAAAGGGAGAATAGTTGGGGAATCAATAATCCTTGGAGATTGGGATGAGGATGTCGCGGAAACTGCCGCTTTCACTGATCGCTCTGGCCCTGCTGGGCCAGGGCGCGGCGATGGCGCACCATTCGTTTGCCGTGTTCTTCGATGACAAGAAGAATGTGAAGATCCACGGCACGGTCACCTCATTCCGCTTCACCAATCCCCATGCCACCATCGTGCTGAACGCCGATAACGGCAGCGGCAAGGTGCAGGAATGGCGGGTGGAAACCAACGCCCCCGTCGTTCTGCAACGCCGCGGCTGGAATCGCGACAGCCTGCACGCGGGCGACGTGGTGACAATCGAAGGCTGGCCGTCGCGCGATGGCAAACCCTATATGCGCCTGCGCCAGGCGCTGGATGCCAAGGGCAAGCCGATTGGCCTGTCCGCCTTCGGCACTTCGGACAACTGAGCCGATGCGCCTTCTTGCCCTGGCCTCTGCCGCCGCGCTGTTGTGGACCGTCCCCGTGGCTGCCCAGCAGAGCCACCCCGACCTGACCGGTTTCTGGGGCCCCGATTTTGAGCCCGCCGCGCAGCGGGACCAGGCTCTGCTGGCCAAGTTGCCGCCGAACACGGTGGTGATCGAAGATTCCGGCGTCGCTGAGTTCCCGGAAGATGAATACGGCGGATTGAAGCTGACGGCCCCGGCGCTTGCCCATGCACAAGGGTGGAAGCCGGCTGACGAGATGACCCTGCAACGGGTCTGTTCCGTACCGTCGATCGTCTATTCGGTGCAGGGTCCGTTCCCCTTCGAAATCGAAGAAACGACCGGCGTGATCGTGTTCCGGTACGAATATTTCGACCAGATCCGCCTGATCTGGATGGATGGCCGCAGCCACCCGGGCGCCGATTACCCGCATACCAAGATGGGCCATTCCATCGGCCGCTGGGATGGCGATGAACTGGTGGTCGACACCACCCATATCGCCGCCAGCACCATCACCAACAACGGGCTGGACCACAGTGCCGCCATCCACATGGTGGAACGGTACAAGATGACGCCTGATGGCAAGGCGCTGGTGGCAACCCAGTGGTTTGAGGATGCAGCCACGCTGGATAACAACGGCGCGCGGTACATCACCTGGACCAAGCGGGCCGGGCAGCACGTGTACCCATATGAATGCGATCCCAGCTTCGCGCTGGAATACCAGCGGGTTGAAGCTTCCGGCAATTAAGCCGCCGTTTCAGGCCAGCCATGGAACAGGCCCTGCCGGTCCCAAAGGCCGCGCAGGGCCTCGATCCGTTCGCGCACCGGTGGAGTGAAGCACTGATCCAGGTGCCCCGGCCGGGTGACGTCAGCCTCACCCATGTAACGGCCGGAGCGGTAGGGGGCGAGGGCGTGATCGGCCTGCCGCACCCATTGTTCATGGCGTGCATCGTCAGCCGGATCATCCCACATGGCATAGATGCCGCAGGATACCCCGCCGCCCACGGACAGCGCCCCGTCGTTGTCCGCCATGTGCGGTATCGGCCCGTGGCCACCCGGCGCGACCAGATTGATCGTGGAACTGCGCGCCGGAATGGCCGCCAGATGCTGCACGGCAAGCAGCAGCGTGCCCAATGGCTCCTCGCTCCAGCACTGGTCCGCCGATACCCGCTTGCCATCGGGCATGGCCGACAGCTGGCCAAGCTCGGTGAAGGCCAGCGGCCGTTCCTCCACCATCGTGGTCGCTTGCGCGGCGGCCGGAGGGGATCGGAACGAAGCGATGCGCTGTGCGGCCTCCTCATCGCTGCTGCCGGTGCAGACAGCCCGGATGGTGATGCAGGGATCGCCTCGATCCAGGTCCGGCCCGACCAGGCACATCACTTCCGCTACCGGATGGGCGGCATGGGTTGCGGCGCTCAACCAGTCGGCCAGGGC
>JBARAF010000189.1:0-4510 GCA_049791695.1 Croceibacterium sp. | reverse complement strand
GAGGAACGGCGACGGGTTCACCCGGCGCAATGCGCGGTACAGCGCGAACGGCGGCAACGGGAACGGGCAGGTGAAACGCTGCGCCAGCACGACCTGGAAGATGTCGCCAGCGGTGATGTATTCCTTCGCCCGCAGCACCATCGCGCCATAGTCGGCCTCGGCCATCACCGGGTTTAGTGCCATCTCGGGCAGTTCGGTGGTGCGGAAATCTTCCGGTGCGGGGCCCTGCAACCGGCGCAGGGCATCGTCGATCCGCTCACCCGCCAGTTCAACAGCGCGGGCAGGATCACCGCTGCCTTCGGCCCAGACCGGGGCGATGCAAAACAGGTCATCCGACAGGCGGTCGAACACCAGGATCAGCGTCGGGCGGCCGAACAGCATATCGGGCAGTTCGTTTTCGCTCTGCGGCGCGCGTGGCAGCGTCTCGACAAGGCCGATGGTTTCATAGCCGAAATAGCCGACCAGGCAGGCCAGCGCACTGGGCAGGGCCTTGGGCACGTCGATCCGGCAGGCATTGGCCAGCGCGCGCAGTTCGGCCAGGGCATTGCCCGGCAGGGGCTGGAACGCTGCCCGGTCATGCCGCCACTGGCGATTGACCTCGGCCGCAGCGCCGGTGGCACGGAACATCAGGTCGGGATCGAGGCCGAGCAGGCTGTAACGCCCGCGCACTTCGCCGCCCTGGACCGATTCGAGCAGGAAATCCCCGCGACCCGGCACAATCAGCTTCAGCGCCGCGCCGACCGGAGTTTCGGTATCGGCCACGATCTTGCGCCACACCAGTGCCGGTTGCCCGGCGGCCAGCTTGCGGCAGGCGTCCTCAGCGTTTTCGGGCAGGATGGCGGACATCACTTCAGTCTCAGTTGTCGCCATTGCCGGACAGCTGGCGGCGCAGGGCGGCCAGTGCTTCCTTGTTACGTTCCGGCTTCACTTCGGCAGACACGGCAGCGAGGAATTGCTGGGCATATTCGTCACCCGCGACCGAACCCAGCTGGCGCAAGGTGGCACCCACGATCGGATCGTTGGGGGCAATCTTGCCCGCTTCGATCTTCGCCAGCTGGATCACGAACCAGCCGTTGTTGCCGCTGTCCTCCAGCTTCTTGACCGAGCCCTGGGCCATGGAGAACATCAGCGCCAGCGGCGGCGAGATCGGGCCCCGCTGGGCCAGTTGTTCGCGGGTCAGGTTGACGGGCAGCGGTGAGGGCAGGGCGATCTTTTCTGCCTGCAATGCGGCCAGCAGGGTGGTGCCCTTGGCCACCCGGGCCATCACCCGGTCGGCCACGGCCTTGGCCAGCTTGGCCCCTTCGTCACGCTTCCACGCGGCGACCAGTTCTTCACGGATTTCTCCCAGCGGCGCCACGGCGCTGGCGGTGATGGCGGTGACGTCGAAGATCACGAAGGTCTGGCCGGGGACAACTTCGGCCAGCTGCGGTTCGCCTTCGTCCATCTCGAATGCAGTCGCCAGTGCCGGGGCGAGCACCGGAGCGATCTTTTCGCCCGGCTTGCCATAAATGGTGCCATCGGCCGTGGTCGGCGCGCTGCTGGCCAGGGTCAGGCCCAGTTCCTTGGCAATGTCTTCCAGGCTGCTGCCGCCATCGAATTCTTCTTCGATCCGGGCGGTCATGTCGGCCAGCGCTGCGCGGCGCTGTTCCTCGGCCAGGGCGGTGACGATTTCGCCGCGTACCTGGGCCAACGGACGGGCCGCCTGCCGTTCGATCGCGTCGATCCGCAGCACATACCAGCCAAGTCCGCCACGTGCCGGGGCAGCCAGCGCGCCCTGTTCGGCGGCAAAGGCGGCGCGGGCCACATCAACCGAAGCCGAGGTGTTGAGATCGAGCTGCGTGGCCGGGGCGATCTTGGCCGTGGCCAGCCCCTTGGCACGGGCAACCTGTTCCAGCGACTGGCCTGCCTTGACCGCAGCCGCGATCGCCTGGGCATCGGCCTGCGTCGCGGCGACGACCTGGGTGAAGCCGCGCTTTTCAATGGCGGCGTATTTCACCTTTTCGCGGTTATAGCGTTCGGCAATCTGCGCCTCGGTCGGGGTGGGCAGGTTCTTCAACGCATCATTGCCGAAGCTGGCAAAGCGGATCACGCGCCGTTCCGGGCGGATATAGTTGCTGCCATTGGCGGCATAGTAGGCATCAAGCTGCGCCGGGGTCGGCCCGGCCTTGGGTGCGAAGACCGAACTCGGCAGCATCGCAATCGCCCCTTCGCGCCGTTCGCGCAGCAGGGTGGAATATCGCAGGGCCAGGCTCTGCGGCAGCACCGGCGATGCCATCACCGGGGTGGCCAGCTGGCGCGCCAGCAGGGTGGTTGCCATGTCCTGCCGCAGTGCCGCTTCGGTCAGCCCCTGCTGGCGCAGTACGGCCAGGAAGCTTTCGCGATTGAACTTGCCGTCCACGCCGCGAAAGGCCGGGATCTGCAGCAATTCGCTGTCCACCAGGCGATTGCTGGCGCGCAGGCCCATCTGCCGGGCAAAGGCGGCAAAGGCGGCGCGATCGACCAGCTGGTCGAGCACCTTTTCCAGCCCGCCGGTGGCGACGAAGGCCTGCATGGTGATGCGCGGATCCTGCTGCCGGGCGCTTTCCAGCGCATTGTTGGCCGCCATCTGCACATCGGCGGAATCGATCTTTTCGTCCCCCACCACGGCGATCCGGTCGGTCCCGGAAATTGAACCCATGCTGGAATTCAATACGTCGGAACTGGCAAAAGCGACGCCGATCACCGCCAGGAACACCAGGGTGAACACGACGCCGAACTTCGACTTGAAGAAATTGCGGAACAGCTGGAGCATGGGGGACTTCATCTACATTGGACACGTTCCGCAACCGGGCTGGAAAGCTGGGCCGGAAACGTCGGGACAGAAACGTCGGGACTGGCGCTTTATCCCGCCTGCGGCGCACCCGCAACAGGCGAACGGCGGTTTGCGCCAATGTGGAAAAGCTGTTTTGACAAGCGTCGGGCGGCAGATTAGCGGGCACGCAACATTCCGGTGTTAATGCCCGGAAAAGTACAAACATCATTCGAGGACACAGGATGGCCGCGCGCCCCTACATTGTCGGTAACTGGAAGATGCATGGCACCCGCGCCATGCTGGCCGAAGCTCGCGCGATTGATCGCGGTGCCGAACGCCTGATCGGCGTCGAAGTCGCGCTGGCTCCGCCGTACACCATGATCCACCCGATCCGCAGCGAATGCGAACTGATCGGCGTCGGTGCCCAGGATTGCCACGCGGCCGAAGGCGGCGCCCACACGGGTGACGTTTCTGCCGCGATGGTGGGCGATGCCGGGGCTGGCTTCGTCATCGTTGGCCACAGCGAACGCCGGGCCGACCACGGCGAAACTGATGCCCAGGTGCAGGCAAAGGCCAATGCGGCGCTGGCAGCCGCGTTGGCCGTGATCGTCTGCGTGGGCGAAACCGAGGCGCAGCGCGATTCCGGGACCGCGGAAGCGGTGGTCGGCGCGCAGCTGGAAGGTTCGCTGCCGCGCACCGAAGCCGTGGACAAGGTCACTGTCGCCTATGAACCCGTCTGGGCCATCGGCACCGGCCGCACCCCCACGGTGGAAGACGTTGCTGCAATGCACCGTTCAATCCGCGCGAAGCTGGTTGAAATTTACGGCGAAGCGGGCGCTGGCGTACGCATCCTGTACGGCGGCTCGGTGAAGCCGGACAACGCGGCCCAGCTGCTGGCGGCGGACGAAGTCGGCGGGGCACTTGTCGGCGGCGCCAGCCTGACGGCGGAAAGCTTCCTCGGTATCGTGGTGGCTGCGGCGGAACGCGCCGCCAGCTGACCCGGCGGCTGGTCCGGCCCTGCGCAGGCGGGGCAGGGCCTGTCCGTTGCCTTGCCAATCTGCCCCCCTGTGCCTATGTGCGCGGGTCTGATCCGTATCGCGAGAAGTCTGTCCATGTCGCTGTTCCTGTTCCTTACCGTTATTCAGGCACTGGTTGCCGCCGCTTTGGTCGGCGTGGTGCTGGTGCAACGTTCGGAAGGTGGCGGCCTGGGCGTCGGCGGCGGCAGCCCCGGCGGATTGATGAGCGCGCGCGGCGCGGCCGATTTCCTGACCCGCACCACCAAGTGGCTCGCAGTGCTGTTCGTGGTGCTGGCGATTGTGCTGGCCGCAGTGGCGGTTGATGCCACCACCGGCCGCGAACTGGATGGCAGCCTGAACCGTACTGTTGCCCCGGCGGCCGATCCGCTGGCACCGGTTGCCCCGCCGGCAGTCCCGGTTGCGGGCGAAGCGGCTCCGGCAGGTGCTCCGGCGGCGGCTCCGGCCTCAGCTCCGGCCCCGGCAGCCAGCCCGGCTGATCCGCTTTCCGGCGTCGCCCGCTAAGCACCTATCCGCAGGATCGGCATGTGACCGGGGATAGTTTCCCCGGCCGGCGAATATTTCCATTGTAACTGCTTGCCCCGAATCCGCTTCGGGGCCTAGAGGCCGGAACCCATGGCGCGGTACATTTTTATCACCGGCGGCGTGGTCTCCTCGCTCGGCAAAGGTCTCATGGCAGCGAGCC
>JBARAF010000188.1:0-1918 GCA_049791695.1 Croceibacterium sp. | reverse complement strand
GGCCAAGCTGGGCGAAAGCGAAGAAGCGATCGACCGGGCGCTGGCCGGTTATCGCGAAAGCGACCGGGTGCGTTTCAGCCACCAGTTTGGCGAAGGTGACGTTGCCGCCGCGCGCGAAGCCATCGTGACGGAACCGGTGGCGCGGGGGTAAGCTGCGTTACAGCCGCAGTTCGTACAGCAGTTCCTCATCCCGGTGGCTACCCACCCAGAAGTCGATGTCGGCAATCTTGGCAAAGCCGTAACGCTGGTAAAACCGCTGCGCGCCGAAGTTTTCCGCCCAGACGGACAGTTGCACCGCATCATGCCCCCGCTCCCGGGCGGTCAACAGGGCCCAGTCCATCAGAGCCGCCCCGATCCCGGCACCGGTCCTCGCCGGATCGCAGTACAACTGGTGCAGGGCGATCGGCCGCGCGGCGTCGGAATGTTCGGCAAAACAGCTCGGCGCGCTCATCTTGATGAAGCCGCCCAGCGCGCCTTCCGCATCCACCGCCAGGCAATGGAGGTAAGCCGGATCGGCAATCTCGCCCGCGACCTTTTCCTCGGTATAGGCACTGGCGAGGAAGCTGTTCAGATCCTCCGCGCGGTACAGGTGGCCGAAGGCGGCAACGAAGCTGTCATGCCCCAGCCGGGCCACAGCCTCCGCGTCGTCCGGCCCGGCGGGCCGCAGGGCGATGGTCACAGGCGGATCTCCATGAAACGGGAATAGACGTCCGGCACATAGCCGTCGAACGGTTCGCAGTCGGTAAATCCATTGCGGCTGTAAAGGCGGTATGCCGGTTCGAACGGTGCAGGGGTGCCGGTTTCCAGGCCCAGCCAGCCATATCCACGCGCCCTGGCGACCAGCAGCAGGTGGTCCAGCATCGCCTGCCCCGCACCCTTGCCACGATAGCCGGGCGCGGCGCGCATCGATTTCAGCTCTCCCCGCCCATCGTCCAGCCGCTTGATCGCGCCGACCGCCGCCAGCGCGCCATCATGCCAGGCGCTGTAGAATTCGACGTCCGGCTGGCGCAGCCGTTCCACCGGCATCACGTGGCAGCTTTCCGGCGGCGAGAACTGGTGCATTTCGCCCAGGTGGAAGCGGAGCAGGGCGATCACGTCTTCGCCGGTCAGGTCGTCTGGCTGGATGGTATAACGGTTCATGCAGTGCAGGTTTGCCGCCCCACCCGCGCAGTGGCAAGGGGGGCTGACCAAGCGATGGCAGCGACCGGCGCAGCAAAGCGGAGGTGCGCGATGGCGTGCTGTCAGCCAGTTGGTTTCATGCTACAGGTGAATGTCGGCGAATGGGCTCGACTCGGGCGCATTTCGTAAACCCCTTCCCCGATGGAACGCAGCACCAGGCTGCGAAGCAAGAGGGGACTCACCATGAAACTCGTCACACTCGCACTGTCAGCGATCGCTTTGATGGCTGCCACTCCGGCGACGGCACAGGAAATGCCGCTCAAGCCCGCGGAATATGTCGAAATATCCTCGATCCACATCGAGGACGGGCATTCGCTCGAATATGCCAACCACCTCGCCAACATCTGGCGCAAGGGGCAGGACTTTGCGGTTCAGCAAGGGTGGATCACCGGGTACGAAATCCTCGCCAATACCTACGGGCGTGAAGGCGAACCGGACATCTACCTGCTGACCCGCTTCGTCGAATGGGAAGATGCCGCAGAAGGGGAACGGCGCCAGAAGCTGTACGAACAGCACATGCAGTCCACCCAGGCGCAGATGCAGGCTGCATCGGCCGACCGCGCCAAATATCGCCGGCAGGGCAGCAGCATGCTGTTGCGGCGGATGACCTGGCGCAAGTAACCGATCGTGCAGATGGGGCAGCCTGTGGCGGCCCCAGTGCCGTCAGCCCCACTTGTCCTTCTTGCGCTTGCCGAACCGCATCTGCCCTTCCAGCCGGGCACGCAGCGCGGCGTAGAAG
>JBARAF010000187.1:0-4536 GCA_049791695.1 Croceibacterium sp. | reverse complement strand
CCGATGTTCAGCCGCCCGCCGTCCAGCCCCTGCATCGCGATGCGGAACCCTTCGCCTTCCGAGCCGACCATGTTTTCAGCCGGAACGCGGACCTGGTCCAGGATCAGCGAAGCGGTCGGCTGGGCGTGCCAGCCGAGCTTCTTTTCGGGCGCGCCGAAGCTGACGCCGGGCATGGTCTTTTCAATGGCGAGGCAGGTGATGCCGCCGGGGCCGTCATCGCCGGTGCGGACCATCGTAAGGTAGAGGTCGTTGACGCCCGCGCCGGAAATGAACTGCTTGGTGCCGCTGACCACGAAGCTTTCCCCATCGCGCACCGCGGTGGTCTTCAGCGCCGCCGCGTCGGACCCGCTGCCGGGTTCGGTCAGGCAGTAACTGGCCATCCAGTCCATGCCGACGAGCCGTGGCAGGTACTTGGCCTTGACCGTGTCCGATCCGAACCGGTCGAGCATCCAGCTGGCCATGTTGTGGATCGACAGGAAGGCGCTGGTCGCCGGGCAGCCATAGGCCATGGCTTCCATGATCAGCGCCGATTCCAGCCGCCCCAGCCCGATCCCGCCGCTTTCCTCGCTGACATAAATCGCGGCGAAGCCCAGTTCTGCCGCGGCGCGGATCGTATCGGCGGGGAAGATGTGCTGCACGTCCCACAGCGCCGCGTGGGGCGTGATGTGGTCCGCAGTGAAGCGCCGCGCCATGTCCTGGATGGCGAGTTGGTCTTCGGTGAGCTGGAACTGGCCGGTCATGCAAATCCTCCAGCCAATTCCATGCCCTCATCCGGTTGCAGTTGCAACTACTGCCCCGCGCCGATGATCGCTTCGGCTTCAATCTCCACCTTGAACGGCCCGGCCAGCGCGGCCACGGCAAGCAGCGTGCCTGTGGGCCGGGCGTGGCCGCAGAATTTGGTGAAGGCCGCGGTCACTTTCATCGCATCGTCGATGTCGGTCACGAACATCCGCACCCGCACCAGATCGCCTGAATGGCCGCCCAACTGCTCGATGTAACTGATGATCTGTTCGAAACAGCGTTCCGCCTGCCGCCCGGTATCCGGTGACAGCGATCCGTCCGTTTCGGTGCCGACATTGCCGGAAACAATGATCCGGTCACCCACCCGGATCGCCCGGGTGAATTTCGCCTGTTCCTCGAACGGCGACAGCGGGGGGATTCTCTGTCGACCGTCATTGGGTTCAGCCACAACTTATCCTCTCGATGACCATGTTATCGTCATACGAGACTGTAAGCCGGTCAGCGCGGAAATCCATGGTTACTGCCGTGCGCGGCGGAACCCAACGCAGGGTGCGTGCATGGGTGATGCGCATCAGTTCGGTGCCGCTGGCCACGCTGGCCTTGTGCCCGATGTGGGACTGGGCGGGTGCGGCATCGCATTGCACCGCATCCGCATCGCTGCCGATCGGCGCGGGCGGGGGCGGGGCGGTGGTGGCGCAGGCGGACAGCAGCACCAATCCGGCAAGGCTGGCAACAGCAGTGATCTTCATCGAAATTCCCCTGTTTTACGCACACTTGGTATATTTGAGCGGCCCCGGCGCGGCATCTGCGCCATATTCGCGGCGGATCAGGGTCTTGCCCCCGTCTTGCAGTTCCAGCACCTGGTCGCGTTGCCATTCCATGCCTTCGCCGGAGAAGCTGAGGTTGCCGCGGATCCGGCTGTCGGTTCCTTCGGCGATCATGGTCAGGGTGCCGAGGGATTCGTAGAATTTCAACTGCGTCGGGCCAATTTCCAGCAGTCCCTTGGCATCGGCGCGGCCCGCTTCACAATCCGCCGGGACCAGGCCCCAGCGGCCTTGCATTGTGGTGGGAATCTGATTTGCGGTCACCTGTGCGGAAGGGGTTTCCGGTGCGACCGGGGGCACCATGCTGGGCAAGGGCGCTGCCACGGTCGGCTCGCTGGTGGGCGCGCCATCCGGTGCGGCAGGTTCCTGTTCGCCGGAATTGCAGGCGGCCAGGGCCAGCAGCGCCAGTGCGGGTGCAAGGATCGTTTTCGACATGGGTCCCCCCCTTTCGTGAATATTCGGGAACCAACGCCCGGCGCGGCATTCCTTTCCCGTTGCCCGCACCCGCGCTAGGCTGCGGGCAAAGGAGAGAGACGCATGGCAGGCCTGTGGTTCGAGGAATTCTTTGTGGGGCAGGTGTTCGACCACCCGTTGCGGCGCACGGTGACCGAAACCGACAACCTGTTGATGAGCACGCTGACGCATAATCCGGCCCCGCTGCACCTGGATGCAGAGTATATGAAGGGCACGGAATATGGCCAGGTGCTGGTCAATTCCTGCTTCACCCTGGGGCTGATGGTCGGAATTTCGGTCAACGACACCACGCAAGGGACCGCCGTGGCCAACCTCGGCTGGGATGAAGTGCGCTTTCCGATCCCGATTTTCGTCGGAGATACACTTAGCATTCAAACTAAAGTTCTCGATTTGCGCGAAAGCAAATCCAGGCCCGGGCAGGGTATCGTAACGTTCGCCCACCTTGCCTTTAACCAGCGGGGCGAACTGGTGGCGCATTGCAAGCGCAGCAGCCTCCAGCGGAAACGCCCCGCATGACGCCTGGAGAGCGAAATGTCGTTGAAATGCCAGCCCATGTTGCCCGAAATCGGCTTTGGTGCCGAAGCTTCCGGGCTTGACCTGACCAAGCCGCTGACGCCCGCCGAAGTGGCGCAAGTAAACGAAGCGATGGCGAAATACGGTGTGCTGGTGTTCCGCAACACCGGCATGAACGACGAACAGCACGTCCACTTCAGCCGCAACTTCGGCTATCTGGAACGGGTGCCGGCCCCGCGCGACGGCGGCCGTTCGCGCCTGCCGTTCCGCGAACTGTTCGATGCGTCGAACCTGACCGTGGATGGCGAAATCACCCGCGACCCGGCGGCGATCCAGTATCGCAAGGGCGATGGCCTGTGGCACACCGACAGCTCGTTCATGCAGAAGCGCACGTCCTTTGCCATGCTGCTGGCCCACCAGGTGCCGGGCGAAGGCGGGGAAACCTGGTATGCGGATGCCCGCACCGCTTATGACGACCTGCCCGAAGCGACCAAGAAGCTGCTCGAAGGCAAGATCGGCATCAACACCCTGTGGTGGAGCCGCAAGCAGGCCGGGGCCGAAATTTCCGAGGAGGAAATCCTCGACCGCCCGCTGGCCCGCCATCCGCTGGTCCTGCCGCACAAGGCTTCCGGCCGCACCTCGCTGTTCGTCGCGGCGCATACGATGGACGTGGAAGGGATGGGCAAGGAAGAAGGGCGCGCGCTGATCAAGAGCCTGATCGAACACGTCACCCAGCCGAAATACGTGTTCAAGGTGAAGTACGCGGTGGGCGACATGTCGATGTGGGACAACCTGTGCACGATGCACAAGGGCGGCACTTACGACAACGTCAACGAGAAGCGCGACATGCGCCGCACCACCGTGCGCGAAGGGACGGAGCCGTTCTCCACCGCCAATGACGATCCGTACACCGAACTGCTGTCGCGTTCGCCCGCCGTGGTGGACATCCACAAGGCGCGCGTGGGCCGGATGTAGGATCCAGATCCTCCCCATTTGCAGCACGTGCGAATGGGGAGGAGGTCTGCGGCCTAGGCCTTCTTCTTCTTTTTCGGCAGCAGGTGCATCACGGCCACGATCAGGCCGCCAATTACCGCGCCGATCAGCGCCCCGCCGACCGCTTCGGCAACCCATGCCAGCGCCGGCCCGCCGGCAGCGCCCGCCGCATGGGCGGCCGCATCGACCCAGCCGGGTGCCGGGGTCAGGTGATATTCGTGCAGGCCATGCAGCACGATCCCGCCGCCAACCCACAACATCGCCGCCGTGCCGATCTTCGACAGGGCGGACAGCAGCACCGGCATCGCGTGAACCAGCCCGCTGCCCAGCGGACTGATGACGCGCAGGTCCTTGCCGATCATGTGCAGGCCGATATCGTCCATCTTCACGATCAGGGCGACCACGCCGTAAACCCCCACGGTGATCGCCACCGCCACCAGCGCCAGCACGCCGGCCTGGGTGGCAATGCCCAGGTCCGGCAGCTCGCCCAGGGCAATCGCCATGATTTCGGCCGAAAGGATGAAGTCGGTGCGGATCGCGCCGCTGACCTGGCGCTGTTCCAGTTCCACCGGATCGGTGATGTCCAGCACCTCTTCTTCATGGTGGACGCCGGCGAGGGCATCCCAGATCTTTTCCATCGCCTCGAAAGCCAGGTACGATCCGCCGATCATCAGGATCGGGGTGACCGCCCAAGGGGCAAAGGCGCTCAGCAGCAAGGCGGCTGGCAGCAGGAACAGCAGTTTGTTCTTCAGCGAACCCAGCGCGATCTTGCCGATGATCGGCAGTTCACGATCAGGCGAAAGGCCCATGACATAGCCGGGGGTGACGGCGGTATCGTCAATCACCACCCCGGCGGCCTTGGCCCCCGCCTTGCCCGCTGCGGCGGCCACATCATCGACGGAAGCAGCGGCGAGTTTCGCCATGGCCGCGACGTCGTCCAGCAGCGCGATCAATCCACCTGGCATGAATACTCCTGGTCAGAACCCCCCGG
>JBARAF010000186.1:0-2010 GCA_049791695.1 Croceibacterium sp. | reverse complement strand
CCTCAAGCGTAAACTGACCGTGGATGCGAAAGGCGAGATCGCCGCGCTGGCCGACACCATTAACGGGATGATCGAGACGCTTGCCACTTTTGCGGACCAGGTCACCAATATGGCGCGCGAAGTGGGTGTGGAGGGCAAGCTCGGCGGACAGGCCCGCGTTCCGGGCGCAGCCGGTCTCTGGCGGGATCTAACCGATAACGTTAACGCCATGGCTGCCAATCTCACCGGCCAGGTACGCTCCATTGCTGACGTGGCGACTGCGGTGACAAAGGGCGACCTGAGCCGGTCCGTCGCCGTGGAAGCCTCTGGGGAAATGGCCGCTCTCAAGGACAATATCAACGAGATGATCCGCAACCTGAAGGATCAAACGCTCAAAAATGCCGAGCAGGATTGGCTCAAGACCAATCTGGCACGCTTCTCGCGCATGCTACAGGGCGAACGCGATCTGGCGACAGTTTCCCGACTGATTATGAGCGAGTTGGCTCCGCTCGTAAACGCGCAATACGGGGTATTTTACGTTACCAATCGGGATGAGACAGAGACCTTCCTCGAGCTCGCCGCAAGCTATGGCGCAGAGAGCAATGCCAGCATAAGGAGCAAGGTTGGGCTGCGAGAGGGATTGGTTGGCCAGAGTGCCGCCGACAAGCGCGCCATTCTGCTCGATCGTGTTCCTCCCAATTTTCTCAAGATCAGCTCCGGCCTAGGCACTGCGGACCCGGCAAATGTCATTATCCTGCCTGCCCTTTTTGAGGACGACGTGCAGGCGGTCATCGAGCTCGCCTCATTTGCCGAATTCAATGACACCCACCAATCCTTCCTCAACCAGCTCATGGAGTCGGTTGGTATCGTTCTCAATACTATTGCCGCTACGATGCGCACCGAGGACCTGCTCAAACAATCGCAATTGCTCACCGCCGAGCTGCAGGCCCGTCAAGCGGAGCTTACCAAGAAGCAGGAAGAGCTTCACACCACCAACGAAGAACTGCAGGAAAAGGCCCAACTGCTCGAGAACGAGAAAAGGCAGGTCGAAAACAAGAATCTGGAAATCGAAATGGCTCGTCGCGCCCTGGAGGACAAGGCCGAGCAGCTCGCGCTGACGTCAAAATACAAGTCCGAATTCCTGGCCAATATGAGCCACGAACTAAGGACGCCCCTAAATTCCCTCCTCATCCTCTCGAAACTGCTGGCCGGCAACCAGCAGGGTAACCTCAACGACAAGCAGGTTGAATTCGCCCGCACTATCAACTCGGCGGGCACCGATCTTCTCAGTCTCATCAACGACATCCTTGATCTGTCCAAGATCGAATCGGGGACTGTTACGATCGATGTCGGCGAGATGCCGCTCTCCAGTCTCCGACAGCACATGGAGCGTACCTTCCGTCAGCTGGCCGCTGACAAAGGCCTGCGATTTACTATCAACGTGGATCCCAAGCTGCCGGAGGCTGTGCGAACTGACGAAAAACGTCTGCAGCAGGTGGTGCTCAACCTTTTGTCGAACGCATTCAAATTTACGGCGCAGGGGGAAGTGCGCCTGGATTTCAAGCCGGAGCGCGGATCGCATAATGGCGTCACCCGCCAGATAGAAGGTCTAGCCATCATGGTGACCGATACCGGCATCGGTATTCCGGAAGACAAGCAGAAGCTGATCTTCGAAGCTTTCCAGCAGGCGGACGGCACCACCAGCCGCAAATATGGTGGAACGGGCCTGGGTCTCTCGATCAGCCGCGAAATTGCCCGCCTGCTCGGCGGTGAGTTAAGGGTCGAAAGCACTCCCGGAAAGGGCTCAACCTTCACGCTGGTGGTGCCATTCGAGGGCCCTCAGGCAGTGGCCCTCCCCCGCGCCCTGCCCCCGGCGGTATCGGAGCCCAGTGATCTCGAAAATCCGGCGCCCGCGTTTGCCGACGACCGCGACAATATCCACGCTGGCGATAGAGTCGTACTGATTGTCGAGGACGACCAGACGTTCGGAGAAATCCTGCTGGGCATCGCCCGATCCGCCGGCCTGAAGGG